>JBDRQZ010000369.1:0-19993 GCA_043826025.1 bacterium
CGAGACGATGACCGACATCGCCAAGGCGACAATCGCAGTCAGGGTCGCGAAAGAAGTCAGCCCGGAGTTGCCCGTGATCGCGACGATGACTTTCGATGCTACCCCGAAAGGCTTTTTCACTATTATGGGAGTGACCATCGAGCGGGCGGCGGAGGAACTTGCGGCGGCAGGTGCAGATGTCATCGGCTCAAACTGCGGCAATGGCTCGGACAATATGGTCAAGATTGCGGCCGAGTTCAAAAAGCACACCAAACTGCCGCTGATAATTCAATCGAATGCCGGGTTGCCGGTGCTTGAAGCTGGCGAGGTCGTCTATCCGGAGACGCCGGAATACATGGCAGAACGTGCACGCAAACTGATCGACATCGGTGTTTCAATCATCGGTGGCTGCTGTGGCACGACACCGGACCATATCAGGGCGATCCGTGAGGCCGTTAATCAAGCTGGAAGAGTCTAAGAGCCCTACGGCAACGGTACCCATGCGAACCATTCTCATACTCGGAGTCTCGATCCTGGCGGCCCTCGCGATCTTCCTGATGTTCTCCAGCAGCGATTCGTCCGATATGCCGGACGGTTCAGTGGACACGACTGCGATTCCACCACCTGAGTCCTTCGTACATGCTGAGCAGCAGCCGGAGCCTCTCGACCTGCCGCTGCCGAAGTTTCCTGAGGAAGCGAAGATTAGAGGAGTGGAGGGTCAGGTCTATGTGAAGGTGTTCGTCGATGCCAACGGCGATGTACAGAAAGCGATTGTGCTGAAGGAATCGGGCAAGAATGTCGGCTTTGAGGAGGCAGCGATTCGCGCCGCCAGACAGGGGAAATGGAAACCGGCGATCTCGCCGGAGGGAGAGCCGATCGGTGTCTGGGTTGCATATCCAATCAAGTTCACTCTGAGATGACAGTTGTGGCAGCATCATACCGCATTATATTGAAACGACAGATCGAAAATCGGAGCTTGGCCGAGAGGAGGGTTCAGATGAGAAAATGGGAATTGGCTGCCAACCTCTTGTGGTTATTGGAATGACTCTCTTGCTAACGTCATGCGCCGGGACCAGCGGGGATGCCAACGTGGCTGATGAGGAGGTGATCCTACCTCCCGATTCGTTCATTGTCGTGAGTACTCAACCTCTGGCGGACAAACTTGTCTCCCCCAAGTACCCTGGTGAGGCTAAGAAGAATGGGATCGAGGGGAGGTCTACGTGAAAGTCTTCGTTGATGCTAAGGGAGATGTCAGACAGGCTATTATCATCAAGGACTCAGGCAAGAATGTTGGTTTCGAGGAAGCTGCATTGAAGGCCGCCAGGAAGGGTAAGTGGAAGCCCGCTGTATTAGAGAATGGCAAGAAAGTCGGCGTCTGGATTGCCTATCCGATCGAGTTCACTCTCAGGTAACGACGGGTTGAGCAGATGAAGAGCCACATTCTTGTTATCACTGCCTTGCTGCTGATCGCGACCTGCCTCTTTCTGGTTGCCGGCTGCTCGGAGCAGCACGAACCCGTGGCTGACTACAAGCTGAGCGCCGCCGACTTCGCCGGCATCGACTGGCTCACGGCCGATATCGACAGCCTGCAGAGTGCCTGGCAAAGTTGTTGCCCGGATAAACTGGAGGCTGTCTGGCCCTCCACTGTGAATAATGCCCGTCGGGTCGATGAGGCGCCTCACCTGCTGCAAATGCCGACACCGAAGTATCCGCTCAAGGCCCGGGCGATGCAGGCTTCCGGGATAGTCCGGGTGAACATTCTGGTCGGCAGCGACAGCACGATTTGGGCAGTGACAATTCAACGCGGCAGCGGCTTGAACCTTGGTTTCGAGGAACAAGCGCTCAAAGCAGCCCTGTCCAGCCAATGGACGGCGGCGATCCGGGGTGGGCAGCCGACCTGGGCCTGGGTCGCCTACCCATTTCATTTCAGCCAGTCCTGACCGCCAAGACCGGCAGTGCTCGCCTCGTATCTCTGTACAAGACTTAGAGTACGAGCGTCCCTGTCCGGCGCACTCCCCGGTAATGCCAGCTTGACAAAACCGCAAGTGCGCCTAAATTGAGTAGAGTAGCGAATAGCCCTTGGACTACCTGCCAAGCGACCTGGAGGTCAAATGCAAGTGCGCACTTCTTTTCTGGCTGCCTTAGTATGCCTGATCTTGCTTCTGTTAACCTTGACAGTATCAGCTCGGAGCCTGAACGGCGTCGAAATCCTCAACGCCGAATGGCGCGGTCAAACCATCGAGTATCTGGATCGCGAGATTCTGGTAGGACTAAACAAGGGTCTGACCGAAGTGGAATTTGTCCACCAACTCGGTTCGCTACCGGTCGACATTGTCCGGCATGCTGATCGCTTCGGCTTCCTCAAGCTGCGCACCAAGAATCCGGATCAGCTCTTCGAATTGATCGACCGGGTTGAGGCTTTGCAGGCTGTCCGCTACGCCGAACCGAATATGGTCGACCACCTGTATGTGATTCCCAATGATCCCGACTTCGTCAAGCAGTGGCACTATCACAATACCGGTCAGGTGCCGCCGGGCGGTACTCCCGATGCCGATATGGATTGCCCCGAAGGGTGGGACATCAGCACCGGCTCGAATTCGATTATTGTCGGCGTGCTGGATAGCGGGATCCCGATGCAGGGCGGCGTGTTGAGCCATCCCGATCTCGATGAGCCCAGTAAATTCCTCATCGGCACCGATATTTCCGGCGGCGACGCCGAACCGATGGATGAGAATGGTCATGGCACCCATGTCTCCGGCACGATCGGCGCCGAGAGCGACAACGGAATCGGTGTCGCCGGCGTGGCCTGGGATACCAAGATAATGGCGATTCAGGTATTCGACCGTTATGGCTCCGGTAGTCATGAGAACTTCCGGGACGGCTGCATCTTCGGCGTCGATAATGGCTGCAAGGTTCTCAACTACTCAGGCGGAGGCTCCGCCGGTGAGACCAAAGAGCATGGCGTCGCCTACGCCGACTCCAACGGGGTGGTGCTCTGCGCCGCCGCCGGTAACAGCTATCAGGGCTCAGTCTCCTGGCCGGGCGCTTACTCGACCCAGTACTCAAACTGCATCTGTGTCTCCTCGACCAACACCAATGATGGCTCCTCCGGATTTTCCAGTATCGGCCCCGAGGTGACGATTGCGGCGCCCGGCGGTACCGGCAGCCCTTTTGACACCGACGATATCTGGTCGACCTTCCCGAATTATGAATATCAGATCGGTATCGACTATGGCTTGCCGCAGAGTTATGGCCCGTTGGCGGGTACCTCGATGGCAACTCCTCATGTCACCGGACTCTGCGCATTGATTCTGGGTGTAAACCCGAATCTAACCCCCGACGATGTGCGTCAGATTCTGATCAGCACCGCCGACGACCTCGGGCCGACAGGATTTGATAATCAGTTCGGCTGGGGACGGGTGAATACATTTGCGGCGCTCTCGCAGTTGAAGCTGGTCACCATCGCGCACACCCCGCTGCCCGATACCAAAGACACGGTTAATGACTATGAAGTGCTCTGCACGATTTTTTCAGATACCCTGCTGGTGACCAGTTCGCTGAAACTGCACTATGAGAACGGTGTCTCGCAGTACAATCTGCAGTTGACCCCGACCGGCAACCCGGATGAATACCATGCCTATATTGCAGCGCAATCTCCGGGCACGACCGTCGAGTATCAGCTTTTCGCCGCGAATGCCCGCGGCGATGCAGACACCACCGATTTGCACAGCTTCTATGTGATTGACTATGCCATGCTTCTCAATCCCACTTACGCTGCTTCAGTCGGCGCGGTTGATGACACGATGTGGTATGAGTTTACGGTCACCAACGATGGACTCTATAACGACTCCTACACCATTGCACCGATCTTCCCGAACTGGACCACCAAAGTCTGGGAGGCCACTGGCACAACCGAGATCTCGAGTCTTGGCCCGCTGGCGCCTTACGCCGCAGCCAATTTTCTCATCAGTGTGGAGGTCCCCACGAGTCTTTACGGAGATTATGACTCGACGGCAATCCGACTGACTTCGCAGGCGGTTGGCGGTATCATCAAGTTCTGTTCGATCCGGACCATGTCGGCCGGCGAGCCGTTGAGTGTGCCGTTCAGCGATGTCTTCCCAACCAACAGCGTCAACATCGGCAAGTGGGTTGATTACAGCGGTGTTGAGGTCAACAGCAATGGTCTGAATGAGCCTTCGGAGGTCTTTTCGCTTAACCTCGACGGCAACCCCAACGGGGGCGACTATATAATCTCGCAGGCCATCGATCTGGGCGGCCATTCGGGGATAAATATCAGCTACTACTTCCAGAGGGGTGGTGGCGGCGAGGTCCCCGATGTCGGCGATGATCTCACAATCGACTACATGAATGATGCAGGCGGCTGGTCGAATCTCATGACTCATCTCGGCGACGGCACTACGATGACCAGTTTTGAGTTTGTGACACTTGGCGTGCCGCTGGATGGCTATCACTCAGGATTCCGGTTGCGCCTTTCCAACACCGCTACCTCCGGTGACTATGACGACTGGTTTGTAGATAACATCCTGATCGACTGGGGACCGGCAATCTCTGCCAGTCCGGGAACCTTCAGTCACACCCTGGTCGAGGGTGACTCCACTTTCGACCAATTGGTCGTTGAAAACGGCGGACCGGGTGGGCTCACCTATTCAATTGATCTCGTACCCGATCTCTCCGGTACGCTCTTTGGCCGATTGCTGCAATCCGGCCAGGTCAACCCAGCCACCTATGTCAGCGATTATGTCGATGGCGAACAGCCGCCCTTGCCGGTCAAGGGCGGTTTTGAAGGTGATCCGGGACCGGAGGTGCTGTTTAACGCCGGTGGTCCCGACAATTTCGGGTATTTCTGGATCGACTCGGATGAACCGAACGGTCCGACCTTCAACTGGGTCGATGTGCTCGCGACCGGTACCGATGTCGCCGGCGGGCTGGATGATGACAATTTCATCGGACCTTTCCCGATCGGTTTTGCTTTCCCTTACTACAACAACACCTACACGGATTTCTATGTCTGTTCCAACGGCATGGTCGGCTTTGGTCCGACGAGCGGCTATGGATCGGTTTCCAATACTTCGCTGCCGACGGCTGCCGCGCCGAACAATATCATCGCCTGGTGCTGGGACGATCTGGATCCGGTCGATCCGACTAACCCCGGCGTGCAGGTTGTCTATGACAATGTCGGTGGCACTCTGGTCATCCAGTTTGAAGACTATCCTGAGTACTCGGCCGGCTCCGGCGATGTCATCGATGCCGAAATCATCCTTCATCCCGATGGCCGGATTGTCTTGCAGTACAACACGGTCGCGCCGGGATTCGATGTGGAGAGCGCGTCGATCGGCATCGAGAATGAGGCTGGCGACGATGGTTTGCAGGTCGTGCACAATGCGCTCTACCTCCACGATGCCCTGGCGATTGAAATTGTCCGTCCGACCCAGTGGTTGACCCTGGCATCTCTTGAGGGTTCGCTCCTCTCCGGCGAAGCAGACACGATTGCGATGCAGTTTGGCGGCGCCGAGGTGGACAGCGGTTACTATAAATCGAATATCGAAATCTACTCCAATGATCCTGATCCGGGCGACAACCCGCTGGTGATTCCGGCGGAGCTGTGGGTTGGTGGTGGCGGCCCGGCCTATACTTGTGGTGATGCCAACGGCGATGAGATAGTCAATATCACCGATGCCACCTTCCTGATCGCCTATATTTTCGCCGGTGGCGCGCCGCCCGATCCGTTGGAATCAGGCGACGCCAACTGTGACGCGCTGACGAACATCACCGACGCCACCTATCTGATTGCGTACATATTCGGCGGCGGGCCTGAGCCCTGCGCCGATTGTCCATAATACCCGTGTAAGGGGCGCTCTGGCAGACGCCCCTTGGTGTTTCACACCGGCCCGGGGAGGCTACGGTGAAACAGCATCGGATTGCTGTCGCCGCTGTGGTACTGCTGTTTTTGGTACCCGTCGGCGGATTAGCGCAGGGAGCGACAGACACCGGAAATACCCTGCGGCTGACATTCCAGGTCGATGAGGAGGTGTGGTCTTTGACTGAGGCGCAGCTCCTGCCCGAACCATTTGTGCCACGCTGGACTCTGCGCGGCGGCAGCTATTATGCTGCGCTGCTGGATGCAAATGGCGCGGTGCAGGCGACTGTCCCGCTCGGTCGCCCGGAACTGCTTTTTCACGACCATCAAGATGAGTCGGCCCAGCTTGCCGGCGGCGTGCAAGAACGCAGCAACTACTCAGTGAGCGTGCGCCTGCCTCTCTGCGAGCCTGGTTCACGGGTGGTCATCAGTGACAACGAACAGCGGGAGTTACTCAAATTGTCGGCGGCGGAAATCGAGGTGTCGCTCAGCCGCAGTCGTGCCGACTGGCCGGCCTATGCGGTTGATACGCTGATGTACAGCGGCGACCCGGCCGGCAAGATCGATATCGTCTTCCTCGGCGATGGCTACGTTGCCGTAGACAGCACTGTTTTTCTTAACACCTGCGACATGCATCTGAACTACATTCTCGGTCTGGTGCCATTTGCACAGTACTCGGAGAGATTCAATGTCTATGCTGTTATGACTTTCTCGAACCAACGCGGCGCTGACCATCCGGAGTGGGGGGTTTATAAGGATACCTACTATAATGCCGAGTATTGGGGACGGTTGTTGACGGTTGATTTCGGCATTGCCACCGGCGTGGCCAATCAGCATGTACCGCAGTGGGACCAGATTTGCGTGATTGTTCAGGATCCCGAATATGGCGGCTCCGGGGCAGCCCAGTGTGCGGTCTCCTATTCCGCCAGTACGCGGGTGCTGGCGCATGAATTCGGGCATAGCTTCGGTCAGCTCTGGGATGAGTACTCTTATGGTGGCAATGGCAGTGTCGGCGCAGCGCCAAACTGCGACGACCACGTCGTGAACCCGAAGTGGCAGGACTGGATCGATAGTCTCTACCCCGGCGTCGGCACCTATCTCGGTTGTTCCTATGACAATACCTACCGACCGACTGCAAGTAGCTGCATGATGCTGGAACTGAAGGACTACTACTGTATTGTCTGCGTCGAGCAGCTCATAAATCGTATCTATGACTATGCCCCCAACCCGATTGCGGCCCTTGCTCCGACTGGGGATATCTTCCTGCCGCCCGGTGAAAGTCAGCTCTTTGAAGTCAGCTACGCCAATCAGACAGACCACCCGCTCTTGATTACCTGGTATCTCGATGAGGTCGAGCAGGTCGATTCCAGCGCCAATTCCTTCTACTTCACTCCGGCGGCGACGGGTCTGCATGTTCTGCGGGTCGAGCTGTATGATACGACTTCGCTGGTGCTCAATCTCGACGAATCGACCTTAACATCCAGCCACACCTGGCATGTGAATAGTGAGGAGCTGACCTGTGGCGATTGCAACAGTGACGCGTTGGTGAATATCACCGACATCGTCTACCTGATTCAGTACATTTTCGCCGGCGGCCCACCGCCAACGCCGCTGGAGGTGGGGGATGCCGACTGCAATGGCGTGCCCAATATCTCCGACGCAGTCTATCTGGTTGCCTACATCTTTGCAGGCGGTCCGGTACCATGTGCGGATTGCAGATTGTTGTACAGCCTGCACGCGGCCGATACTTATCGAGGAGGATTGCACTGAGAAAGATATTACTGGCAATCGTAATGCTGGCGGTGCTGTTGCCGAGTGCTGCTTCGGTGCTGGCGCAGCAGAGTACCAGCGGTCCCGTGCCGCCGGAGGGAATCGAGCGGGGACTGCGCGAACCGACGCGCTCGCAAAGAATCATCACCGGCGTACCATACTATCTCTGGCGTCATGGTTGCGGTCCGACGGCGATGGGGATGGTAATCGGCTTCTGGGATGCCAACGGTTACGATCAGCTTGTTGAAGGCTCGGCCCAGACGCAGACCGCGGCCGCCGACGCAATGATGGCCGATGACAGCGAACAGGGCTACTGCGACGGCGGCTGGTATGATCACTATCAGGACTATGCCTGCCCGGAGGACGCCTCCCCGGGACCGCTCGAACCGGATCGCTCCGAGGGTGGCCAGACTCATGAAGACAACTGCGTCGCAGACTTCATGAAGACCTCCCGCAGCGCCTACGGCAACTACTATGGCTGGAGTTGGTTCAGCGACGTGTCGGTGTCGTTTCTCGGTTTCACCGATTTTATCGATCCCGGTATTGAGGCGACGGCGACGGAGCAATATTACGACGACTTCAGTTGGGAGGATTACAAGGCGGAGATCGACGCGCGTCGACCACTAGTGCTGCTGGTCGACACCGACGGAGATGGCGAAACTGATCACTTTGTCACCGGCGTCGGCTACGATGATGCGACGCACGCCTATGGTATCCACGACACCTGGGATGAGCAGTTCCACTGGTTCGCCTGGCGCAAGATCAACAGCGGCGTCGACTGGGGGATTTATGGTGTCACGACGGTCTCGCTGGAGGTGGTCTGCGCCGACAGCGACGGTGACGGACTCGGCGATCCCGGTCATCCGGAGAACACCTGCCCCGATGACAATTGCCCGACGGCTTTCAACCCGAATCAGGAAGACCTCGATGGTGACGGGCTCGGCGATGTCTGCGATCCGGACATCGATGATGACGGTATCGCCAATGAGGCTGACAACTGCGACTATGTCATCAATGTCGATCAACTGGATCAGGATGGTGATGGGGTCGGCGATCTCTGCGACAACTGCTTACTGGCCTACAACCCCGATCAGTGGGATGAAGACGATGATGGCGTGGGCGATGCCTGTGATGGTCTGGTGCACATTCACTGCAACGATTTCCCCGATACTTTCGCGGTCAATGAATACACGGAGTATACATTCAGCGCCGTGGGCGGCCAGGGTCCCTTAACCTGGTCCAAACATGGCGGCGATCTGCCGCTGGGAATGTATTTCGAGGGTGGCACCGTGGGCCGCTTGTATGGCACCCCGAACTGGCAGTCGAACTATTACTTCAGTATTGCAGTCGGCGATGCCGGCAGTCCGCCGCTGCAGGATGTTGAGAACTTACACGTTGTTGTCTGCACGCCACCGCCGCAACGGCCTTGTGGAGACGCTAACAACGATATGACGGCGAATATCACCGATGCGGTGTTCCTGATTCAGTATATTTTCAACAGTGGTGCGCCCCCCGAGCCGCTGCTGATCGCCGATGTCAACTGCGATGGGATGGTTAATATCACCGATGCGGTCTACCTGATCAGCTACATCTTCAACGGCGGCCCCGCTCCCTGTGCCGATTGCCCCTAGAGGGTCGATACACCGCAGTCAGAACGCCCTGGGGTCTTCCCAGAGATTGAAGAGCAACCCAAAGGGATCGCGGATGTAGCAGTCGCGACCTTTACCCTCCCACTTGACAACCTCGCAGCCGGCAGCCACCAATTCCTCGCGCGCTTTTTCGAGATTGGGCACGACAAACTCCATCGCCAATGTCGGCGGGCCGCCAGGGTTGACGAAAAAGCGCAATGATCCGACTTCGAACTCCAGTCCGTCGTTGATTTTGCCGGAGACCTGCAGGCCGATGATTTTGGTGTAAAACTCGCTGGCTTTTGCCAGGTCGGGGGTGGTCAGGCAAACGCAGTTACTCAGTCGATAGGGCAAGGATTCCTCCTCTCTTTTCGAATTTGCGCTCTGGTTTTTATACGTTTTTTCGGGATCGGAGGCAACAGAGTTCCGCAGTTCGGCCGCCGCCGACTGCGAAGTTCTTGTAGACCTGAATCGCCGGTTGATGAATATTCCAGTCGGTAAGGGGTAAGTGGTCCGATGCCTGGGCTGTATCAAAAATACAGCGACGGCAACTCTCGACCGGGAACTGGCGTAGACAGGGCTGAATAGGAGGTTTGATGAAAACGAAGATATTTACCGGAACGCTACTCCTACTGCTGCTCGCCGGATCTGTGGTTGCGCAGGAAGTAGAGCCGACACTGACCCCCGAACAGACGCAACTCAATCTCGAATCTTTCGACTATGTCTGGAGCACGATTCACGACAAGCATTTCGATACAACCTTCGGCGGCCTGGATTGGCAGGCCGTGCACGAAGAGCTGCGACCCCGGGTCGAGGCCGCGACGACGATGAAAGAGGCGCGCGCATCATTCCGCGAACTAATCGCGAGGCTCGGCTTGAGCCATTTCGCGGTGATTCCGGCTACGCTCTATGACAACATCGACCGTCCGGTGCAGGCGGGAGATCGGGGCGGTGAGCCTGGTTTTGAAATCTGCGTGGTCGACAGTGTGGCCCTGGTGACCAGTGTTGTGCCCGGCAGCGCGGCGGCAAGCGCCGGGGTACTGCCCGGCTGGGAAATCCTGAAGGTCGGCGATGAGCAAATAAGCCCGCTTTTCGAGCCGCTTTATGAAGAATTCAAAGAGAGTCCCCGCCTGGAGCTCTATCTAAATCGCGCCGTCAATTCGCGGCTTGGCGGTCCGGTCGGCGACTCGATTACAGTCACTTTTATAGACGGCGCCGGTCAGGAACAGGTGAAAACTCTGAAGCTTGCCGAACCGGCTGGTCTGCGGGTCCTGTTCGGCAATCTGCCGCCATTCTATCTGACTATCGATGTCGACACCCTGGAACAGAATATCGGCTATTTCGCTTTCAGTTGCTTTTTCGAGCCGGTCACCCTGATGGGAGCTTTTAACCAGGCCATGGCCGGTTTCAAGGATGCGCCCGGTCTGATTATCGATATCCGGGGCAATGGTGGCGGAATCGGTAGTCTGGCAATGGGAATTGCCGGGTGGCTGGTCGACCAGAAGAATCTCTATTTGGGGACACTTTCGACCCGCGATACGGAGCTCAGGCTGGTGGTCAATCCGCGCGCTCTGTCATTCAAAGGACCGGTGGCGGTGCTGGTCAACGGTGGCTCGGCCTCCAGTTCGGAGTTTCTTGCCGGGGGCTTGCAAGATATCGGTCGGGCGCGTATCTTTGGCACCAGAACAGTCGGCGCGGCGCTGCCTTCGGCTATCGAGCGGCTGCCGAACGGCGATGGTTTCCAGTATGCGTTCGGTAATTATGTATCTTCCTCCGGTCGTTCGCTGGAGGGTGACGGCGTGATTCCCGACGAGGAGGTGAGACACCAGAAAGAGGCGCTGCTGGCGGGTCGCGATTTGATGCTCGAAGCAGCGGTGAAGTGGATTAATGATCAAACGGTAGAATAGGCTCTGTAGCAAGGAGAGAGCAGTGAGGGTGATTTTGAGATCGGTATTGTGCGTTGTGATGCTGGCGCTGTTGGTGGCCCCGGTATTGGTGGTCGCCGAAAACCCGGCGGGAGACGCGGAGAAGGGTGCGGCGATTCTCGATAAGTTCGTAGAGGTCACCGGCGGCAAGGCCGCTTACGACAAGATTGAGAATCGTTATCAGATGGGCAGCCTGATAATGCCGGCGATGAATATCAAGCTGGTGACCGAAATCTGGTCGGCCAAACCGGACAAGGTCTGTTTCAAGGCGAATTCGCCGGAGTTGGGCGAAATCCAGCGCGGTTTCGATGGCGTAGTCTTCTGGGAGAATTCAGTGATGACCGGTCCGCGGATTCTCGAAGGCAGCGAGTTGGCGGAAGCTAAACTGGAGGCGAACTTCGACGGTGTGGCGCGCTGGCGTGAGATTTACAAATCGGCAGTCTATGTCGGCGATGACTCAGTCGCCGGCAAACCCTGCCGGACGGTGGTGGTGACCTCTCTGGATGGCAAGGAGCAGACATACTACTTCGACAAAGAGTCCAATCTGCTCACCAAAGTCGCTTTTACATCGGAAACCCAAATGGGTAACATACCGATCTCGGTTTATCTCAGCGATTATCGCGACATCGACGGCATTCTGATCTCATTCAAGAGTTCGATCAATGTGATGAATCAGGAGCGCGTGGTCGCGATGGACAGCGTCGCGCATAATATCAAAATGCCGGAAGGCATCTTTGACCTGCCGGCCGAGATTGTCGAACTGCAAAAGGCGCAGGCGCAACCTGCAGCTCCTGAGAAAGCCGACGAGTAAGTCGTTTCGGATTCTGCAACAGATTGAGCGCAGCGGTCTTCAAGATCGCTGCGCTTTTTTTTGATCGGTCTCTGTCGCGCACTGGCGGGCGGGTCTGAATCCTTGCGATTCGGACTCTTCAATCTCTGCTACCCCACCCAGTGCGAAACGTCGGGTGGGAGCGCGTCACTGCTGCAATAGCACCGGCATGGTGAACCGTGTCGTATCGGCGCCGACCGCCTCAAGTGTGAATGACTTATTAGCAGTCGCCTTAATCGGCTTGCCGACGTAGTGGATTGTCAACTCGGGGCTGGTCCCCGCGCGGATGACCTCCGGGCAGTCGACTGCAAGTTCCGGCGGACACGCGATGACCTTCATCTCATAATCGAAGTCGCCGGCGTTTTCGATACTGACGCGCAGCGCCTTGCTGCCACGATTCTGGAAGCGCAGCCGGTAGGGGTTGACACGCAAATTCTGCATCGAGTCGGGCCAGGGGATGATTCCGGCTCTGATCGTTAGCTGATGGCTGTCGACTGTGTCTTCTTCATTGGTATAGACATTTACGGTCTTGCGCACAAGCCCCGGAATGCTGGAGGAGGTGTAGATCACTTCCAGCGCCGTGCTGTCGCCGGGTGGCAGAACATCGCGCTGCAAGGGAGCTTTAGTGCAGCCGCAGCCTGCTTTGACTTGCCTGATCCGCAGCGTGTCCTCACCGGTGGAGTAGAGCCAGAAGGCGTGGCTGACAATGACACTGCGTGAGGTATAGCCGAAATTAAATTCCGGTTCTTTGATGGTCAACTGCGGGCCGGCGCCGGTCGGGCGATGCTGGTCGCCGCCACAGCCGGCGATCAGCGCAATCGCGAGGAGCGCAAGGAAGAGGAATGCGTGTCGTCCCATAGAAGTCTCTCTCAGGTTCTGAGTCTTCAAGTTCACCTAAACAGCAATACGCCAAAGCTGCGCGGATTGTAGTCAATCGGTGTCTGCCAGTCGGAGTTGCCGACTCGCGGCTGCTTGCGGCGGAAATTCACCCGCCACTGGTCGCCATTTTTTGCCTCAGCAGCCAACTGGGCCAGCGGAACTCGCGCTTCAACGGTCCAACCATTCGCATTGTTTACTGCCTCTGCCTCATATTCTCCATCCCAGCCCAGATCGGTATCCATCCAGCCATCCTGGCCCAGCGTCAGTTTCTGATCGAACGACACGGCGTTCGGGTTGAAGTAGATCTGATATGCCGGACCGCTGCGCCCGGTGGGCGAAAGGAAATAGCCGACACAATCATTGCTCCACACTGCGCCATCATGCGCGGTCGCGCTGGCAACCACCGAGTCGATCCTGCTGTCGACACAGCGCGCCGCCAGATAGAGATTGTCGGCATCATAGGCAAAGAAGAATTCCACCGGTTCGCTGGGGTTCTCACTGCCCTCACCGGTTAGGAGCCCGGTCGCCGGTTGCTGCCAGCAGGCATCGGTCAGGTCGCCATCGATATTCGGAGCCGCCGCTGCAGCGTAGCATGAGGTTTGACGGCAGAGTTCGAGGCTGGCACTCGCCGGAGCGACAATACCTTCCTTGAAGTTGAAATTCAGGCTCGCACTCGGCGGCGGGAAGAACTCGCCACTGCAGGAAACAGTGAAGGGGAAACTCTCGCTGGCGCCGGAGGCCACATTCACCGGCAGTGCCGCCGGCTCGATCTGCCAGCCGCTCGGCGTCTCCCAGCGCAGCGTGTCATTGACTGCTGAGGCGCAATTCGAGTTGTCCACCACCAGATTGAAGCTTGCTTGCTCCAGCGTCACGCCGGGCTCGACCAGCAACGGTTGATCCAGTTGCAGGCCAAGATGGAGAAGTCTGTCGAATGCACGTTTGTCCTCGGGCAGGGCCAGATCCCAGGGTTTGACACTGTTGATCTCGACCGGCGCCACATGAACGCCGTCACTGTCGATTGTTACCCAGGCATAGTGAAAGTCCAGCCCGGAAGCGGAGGACCCGGCGCCACCGCCGGAGCTGCCGACTGCGATGTATTTGATCCCATCCAGTTCGGCCGCGAACCACTCATGGTAGTGGCCGCAGAAAGCGGCATCGACACCATATTCGAGAAACAGGTTGTGCACGGGATCGGCGATTCCGACTGCCACCGTTTCATACCAGAAAGGTTTGTGGAAGAAAGCGAGCGTGTAGGCCGCGTCGCGTGAACCTGCTAAATCCCGGCGCAGCCAGTCGAGCTGCTCCTGCGGCAGTTGCCGGCCATCGTCCCAACGAGACATATCCAGCACGACGATATGCACTCCCTGTCGGTCGAATGAATAGTAGGGGGCGCTTCGCCGCTGAATGAACCATCTCTCGGAGGCGTCACTCCAGATGTCATGGTTCCCGGGCGTCAGGTAAATCGGCATCGACAATTGCGACACCAATGAATCGTACTCATCCAGCTCCGCCATGATCTGCACGCTGTCATCGACGTAGCCTTCGATCTGATCGCCCACCGTCATCACAAAATCGGGCCGCAAGCGCTCGACTTCGGTGACGATCTGACCATAGATACCCGGCTGATGTTCTCCGGTCCGGTCACCGATGATCGCAAAACGAATCGGCGTATCGAGTTTCGCCGCCTGGCTAATACTTGTCAGCGACAGCAGGGTCAAAGTCAGCAGCAACACGATGGTACAAACACTACTTCTCTGGAACACGGGATCCTCCTCTCCTTGTCAGTTGCCCCCTGATGCTTCCCGCTTGGAAGAGATACAAACTACGTGTCGAAGCGGTGCTGGCAAGCGATTTCTGGATTTCCAATGCGAGAGCGGAGAGCAACCTCGCCGCCATCAACAACGAGAAATTCGAGCCGATCCCGGCGGGACCCCGATAACCGGCAAGCTCCGCAACCTCCGCCTCGTCCCGCCGGACCGTTGCAATGGTCGTAACCCCGGCGAAATTCTACCGGCCTGCGGCAAATAACGCTTTACAATATGGAGTATATGGAGTACCAGACTCCATGACGGCCTATAGCTGTGACTCGATCGGTACATGAAATTGTAGACAGGAATATTTCTGCGATAAGTCCCGGATAACAGGAGAGAATCTAATGAACGTTTGGCAACGGACACTTGCAGTCGGCATCCTCTGCCTCAGCCTCAGCATGCTGGCGTTGGGCGCCACCCCGGAACTGGTCAACTATCAGGCTCGTTTGACCGAGCCGGATGGCGAGCCGATTAATGACACGATCAGTCTGGTCTTTTCGATTTACAGCGCCGCGACCGGCGGCGATTTGCTCTGGCAGGAGAGTCACAGCAATGTGCCGGTGATCGATGGTCTCTTTGAGGTCATCCTCGGCGCCGGGACCCCGGCGATAGCGCTCGGCTCCGAGATCTTCGCTAGCACCGATACCTGGCTGGGCATCCAGATCGGCGCCGATCCGGAGATGTCGCCCCGCACCCGCCTGGTGGCGGTGCCATATTCGCAGCGGGTCAACACGATCGACGAGGCCGAAGGCGGCCAGGTTCTCGGTCCGGTGACGATTAGCCCGACCTCCGACAAGCAACTTATCGCCGAGCCGGGCAAACTGGTGATCAGAGGCGATGCCGACGACTCGGTCACCATCGCGCCGGGCAACGATATCGTGATCTCCGGCACCAACGATAACGGTGAAGATGTAGTCCTGATCGTCGCCGGTGACGATGGCGGCGCGCTGCAGGTGACTGCCAGCGATGCCGCCAAAGCTACCAGCCGTACCGTGGAAATCGCCCCGGGTCAGGGCGTGTTGCTCAAAGGCACCGAAGCCAATGGCGATGATGTTGTGCTGATTACGGCTGGCGAGAACGGTGGCGAAATGTTGGTGACTGCCAGCGACGCCGCCAAGGGACTTGTCCGTACATTGCGGATTGCACCGGGCGATGGCGTACTGATCCAGGGTACCGAGGCGAATGGCGACGATGTCGTCTTGATCACCGCCGGCGAGAATGGTGGCGCGCTGCAGGTGACTGCCAGCGATGCCGCCAAAGGCACCAGCCGCACGGTCAGTATCGACCCCGCCCAAAACGTTATCCTGAGAGCCACCGAGGCCAATGATGACGAGGTGGTGCTGATCACCGCGAATGAAACCGGCGGTACGATTCAGGTCACGGCCAGTGATGCCGCCAAGGCCGATCCGAATTCGATCGTCGGTACGGTGATTATCAACGAAAACGGTATTTTCATTGTCAACGATGAGACCTCAGATACCACGCTGGCGATCACCAGCGACGGCGACATTGTCGGCGACGGCCAGATCGCGATGGGCGAAAACAGCGACAACACCGGCACCGGCTCCTCAGTGCTGGGCTTGAGTAACACCGCGAGCGGTAACTTCTCGACCGTGGCCGGCGGCCAGTTCAACGATATTCAGGCCGATTACGCAGCAATCCTCGGCGGCTACGCCGACACGATCTTCATCGGGGCGGATCTCTCTTACCTCTTTGGAATCGGAAGCACGCTCTCCTCAGACTCCACTTTCATGGTAGACATGCCGCACATTCGTTTCGGCGACGAAGCGACCGGTTATGAATTCCCGATAATGGATGGCGCCGGCGGCCAGGTGCTGGTCACCGATGGCGCGGGACACCTCGTCTGGAGCGATGCCGATCTCGACGCCGATGGTATCTGGTTCCGCGATGGTGCTTCGGTCACGCTGGCGAATCTCGGCGATCTGGTCGCTATCGGCGATGTCGATCCGACCGAGAAGTTCGAGGTCGACGGCAATGTCAAAGTACACGGCTCGGTGCTGGTTGGCGATGATCTCAACTTCGATGACTCGACGCCGGAAATCAACTCCCCTGAACTGTTGACGCTTAACGTGCCGGAAGGGCTGTTCATCTCCGATGAGATCGGCGAAAAGACACCGCCGCAGCCGCAGCGTTTCATCAACACCTCCACCGGCGCTTACTTGAGCGAAGATGGTATCTGGGTGAATGCCGGTTGTGACGATTTCGCCAAGGGCTCGACGACTGTCGACATCGAAGCGCTGCTGACCAAGCTGGCGACTCTGCCGATCAAGCAATGGAATCTGGAGACCAAGAATGGCGAAGTGATCCATATCGGGCCATCCGCCGATGACTTTTACGCTCTATTTGGTCTCGGCACCGACAGCAGTTCGATCTCTACGATCGATCCGGCTGGAATCGCTTTTGCCGCGATTCAGGCGCTATATCAGAAGACCCAGGCCTATGAACAGCAAGCCGGTGAAATCGAGCAACTGCAGACCGAGATGGCCGAACTTAAGGCTCAGATGCAGCAGCTTGTCGATCAGCGGCAAGAGAATTAGGCGGGTGCATCAATGAAAATGAGACTATTACCTATCGTGTTGGCGATTTGACTGATCGCCGCCGCAGCCCAGGCTGACAAACTCTGGGATGCGACCTCCGGCGGCGGCAACACTAGCGAATCCCCGAATTACCGGCTTTCGGGCACGGTCGGCCAGGCGGTCACCGGGCTGGTGGCTGCCGGTGATCGCGTCGCGCAGCAGGGTTTCTGGGGCGGCCTCGGCCAGCCATATTTCTACATCTGTGGCGATCTGGATGGCGACTCGATCGTCAATATCGCCGATGTGGTGTTTATCGTGCAACGAATCTTCATGTCCGGCCCGCCGCCGAGTCAGGAAAAGGTCGGCGATGTTGATTGCGACGTTACGATGAGTATCAGCGATGTCGAGTACATCATCCAGAACATATTCAATCAGGGGTCGGAACCCTGCGCCGACTGCCCGTAGCGCTCGCCTACCGCAAATCATGACAAAGGAGCCGACTTCACCGTCGGCTCCTTTTCTCTTGGCCTCCCTGCTGGCTGGTGGTTAGCCGAGTGGGAAAGACCTTGCCTCCGAGAGAACTTGCTCTATATTTGTAAGTAGTTATTACGTGCTACGCTGAATTCTCTGAGAATTCACTTGGGAGGTAATCATGCCGCGTACGATCTTTCTCGCAACTGCGCTAACGGTGCTTGCTGTGTGTGCCGTTCTCGCCGCGCCGCCGGTCGACTACCTGCGGACTCAGCAGTCAAAATCAGATCGCATCCCTGATTATGACAGCTACTTCGATGCCAACCTAGTTCTTATGATGGTCTATAACGATGGCAACATCTGCTATGACGATGCAGGTATTTTCTGCAGGCCTGATGGCTTCTACTATCCTTACACTGGCAATCAAACGGTGCCCGGGGATCGAACCTGCGTTTATGCTGCCGGGCTCTGGATCGGCGGCAAGGTTGATGATGAGATACGAGTGGCGACGGCCAGTTGGGCGAGTGAATTCGTACCCGGCTCAATTATTGACGGTCAACCGCAGCCGGATGATCCCTCGCTGCGAGTCTACAAGATCGACGCCTCCTCTGGGCCGGGAGATCCCGACTATGATGAATGGCCGGCAGATTATGGCGCGCCGGTCGATGGCGGTGGTCAGCCGCTGCTCAGCGGCGATCAGACACTCTGGGCAGTGTTCAACGATCTGGGGGCGACCGGACATGGCGTCTACCACACCGATCCGCTTGGCATAGAGATTCGTCAGGCAGTCTGGGGATCGGCAGAGGTCGGTGAGGAGATCGTCGTCTACGTCAAGTACCTCCTCTACAATCGGGGCGGCAATGATATCGATAGTTGCTTTATCTCCTTCTGGGCCGATCCCGATCTGGGGGATGCCGGCGACGATTTGGTTGGCTGCGACACGATCTCAAACATCTTCTACTGCTACAACGATGGAGCAGACAGCGAGTACGGCACTTATACGCCCTCCTGGGGCGGCAAGTTGATTTCCGGCCCGGCCGTGCCCTCCGAAGGTGACACGGCGACCTTTGACGGCACGCTGATGCCCGACTACCGGAACCTGCCGATGACTGCCTTCTCACGGATGATCAATGGTCTTGATCCGACAACGGCGACTCAGGTTTTCAGCTTGATGAAGGGCCTTGACCGGGATGGCAGCCCAGTGCTCGACAACAATAATCAGGTAACGACCTACTTCTACGCCGGCGATCCGGTGACCGGCACGGGCTGGCTTGATGAAGCCTCCGCTGATCGCCGCTTTCTAATGACAGCCGGCCCCTTCTTCTTTGCCGCCGGCGACAGCCAGCAGGTCGTCATCAAACTGGCGGTTGACGCCGACGCAAGCCCGCTTCAGGCAATCGCTAAGTTGAAACACACTCTGGATTATCAGGCCGCTGAACTTGCCTATGAACCACTCACTGTTGCTCCGACTGATCTGGTCCAGGCGGGGGTCAGCAACTATGGCCGTGCCGCTGGCTGGTACTGGGACTCGAACAATCCGCGCTGGTTCGCGGGGGTTGACTGGGGTGGTGCAGTGTTTTACGGCTCGGTCGACAATGGCTCGGAGTTTTTTGGCTCCTCGATTACCGATCCGTCGATGATGCATGATGTCGAGATTCGTTTTTCCAACACTGGCAATACACAGATGGCCTACAGATATATTCGTTCCGAGGGCTACGATTATGGTGGCTTCCACGAGGTGCCCTTTACTGTCTGGGACATCGATGAGAATCGACAGCTAAACGCCGCCTTTGTTGAGATGGAGGGGTCCGGCTGCTTCGATCTGACCTGGGGACCGTGTGACGCTGACGACGGCGGTCGCGAATACCTGTTCATCCTCAATTCAGACTACTCCGGGACCGAGGACCCAGTCTATGTGGGCAACCTGATCGATTTGATCGATGCAGGAGACTGGGATAATCTTTACGCCTGGTGGCCGCGACTCAATCCAGGTCACACCCTCTTAGAGCTTGCCGATGATCAAGTACTAGGCTTCTACTCGCAGCGGATCAATCAGAATGGCTTGAAGAACCAGATTCGGTTTATCGCAAACGACGAGACGTCCGGATCTTCACAGGCGATCGATATCTACTCCTATTCCCTCGGCAGCACGATGCTCAGCGCCTACGTCGAAGGAGACCACTTCTCCGGAGGCGAGTGCATCTTTGCCACTGAGACCGACACCAATAGCGTCTTCGTCCAGTTCCTGCCTGCAGGGCGCGGTCTGTTCGAAGGTAGCCTCATCAT
>JBDRQZ010000370.1:0-5276 GCA_043826025.1 bacterium
ACCTGTGGCGCGACGTAGGGATTGTCCTCGTTGGAAATCCCATTGGCATTTTCACTTTGGAGACGTTTGAGCACATCAAAACGTTGATCTCGTTGCATGTCCCGTTCGGTCAGTTCCGACTCGACGACAGCGAGCACCTGATCTAGCGGCCGCAACTGTCCAGTATAATCGGCGAGACCACCATACTCCTGCAGGGCCGCGTCTGCCAGGCTAAACCCGGGGTCTTCGGCCAGAGCCACCTTGAACTCCGCCTCGGCCAACGCGTAGAGCCCACGGTCGGCATAGTCGAGACCGCGCGAGAAAGCCATCAGAGCCAGCAGCGATTCAGTCGGCAACTTTTCGATTTGCCCTCGGATTTCGGGGGTCAGGTCGTAGCCCAGGTCCTTGATAATCTCAAAGGTCAATTGCTTCTGCATCTGGAAAAAGCGCTTCACCTCGCCACTCTGCGGCTCCGGATATTCGGTCACTCCGGGGCCGACATCGACAATCCCGCAGTCGATGCTGACTCGGTCGGTTTTCGGCTCGACAATCTTGCCGGTTACGATCTTGCGCGCCCCGACAATCTTGCCGACTCGCGGCGAAGTCATCTTATCGGAATATTCGCTCTCGCTGAGCGCTAACTCCTGCCGCAGGCGGGAGATTTCAAGTCGCTCAACCAGATCGATTCCTTTGACATAAGAGAGATCGTGATAGATCAACTCCGCCATGCCGCGCCCCAGCGGTCGCAAGCGTTCCGGCAGAGAGGTGGCATCGAAACGCAGCACCGCCAGAGAGTTCTTCGGAATCGTGGCGACCTCGATCTGATTTTCCCCTGCTACCGCGGCATCGATTATCTGCTGTAGGTGCGTGTCAGTAACCCAGCGCAGACGATAGCGCACTTCGTGGCGAATCTTCTTGTTCGTACCATAGGCCAGATAGCTCTCGTAGAGCCGCTGGGCCTGCGCCAACTCCCCCAGTTCCTCATGAATCATGCCGCGATACAGCACCGTGCGCTCATCGGTCGGATCAAGCAAGGCGACCTGCTTGAAAGCCTGTGAGGCCTGCTCATATTCCCCGAGATGGAAATAAGCCATCCCAAGCTCGCGCCAGACTTCGACTTTCTCCGGATCGTCGGCCATCGCCAGACGCAGCAGTTCAACCGCCTCCTCGTAGCGTCCTTCATCGAGCAGCGCCCGACCTTCATGATAGTGGCCGGACGCGCAGCCCACAAAGGTCAGGGCAGAAATTGTCAACGCCAGAACGACGAGAATACGAATCATAATTTTGCAGCCAGATCGAGCTTCACACCCTCCTGGCTCTCATCGGCGAGAGAGAAGTGAGGTGAGAGTTCGAGCGCCTCGGCATAAGCCTTGGCGGCGGCTTCCGTGTCGCCGGTTTCCTCGTAGGCCACGGCCTGCGAGTATTTGGTCAGCGCCGCCAGATTTACATCCGGAATCTTGGCGCTGGCTTCCTTGATCTTCTCAGCTTCCACATTGAGATACGCGAGAATTTCGGCCGCCAATTGGTCGGCCAACTCACCGATCTTGTCCTTCTTGCCTTCGACCGAGAAATGCTCCTTGGAGAGCGTCGTTTCGGTTTCGACAATCCGCGCATCGATGCGGAATTTGCCGTCAGGCATGTTATAGAATGTGCCCATGATGTAATTGCGGACCCCGATGACCTTACCGATATCGACTTTCTGATCTTGATCGACCAACTCCGACTGGGAAAGCTCAAGCTCTTTCAACAGATAGTTGATATTCTCCCGCGAAGGACAATAGAGGGCGCCCGATTCTTCCAACTGATAGTTAAGCATTGAGGCGACCCCGATTCCCACTTTGCTGAATTCCTCTGCGTCGACAAAGGAACCGTTAGAGAATTCCAGAACTGCTACGGTCACCAGCTTCTGCTTCTGGCCCGGCACATATCCGGTCTCCTGGACCACCTTGTACCAGACGTTGGCGAACTGCGTCGACATCCGCCGGGGATTGAAGTCGGTGTTGGGATCGAGCGTGATCAAGACGTGCAGATATTTCTCAGCCACATCTGGCTTGTTGTCCTGTGCCGCCGAACGCGCCAGAATCTCGACCACTTTCAAGCTGTCCGCGTGAGTGAGGCCCGGCCGATCCAGAAGCGGTACACCTTGCAACACGACCTCGGCAAACTCACCCTGATTGTACAATCCGGCGAGCTTCACCACGTCGGGACTGAGTTCGGTCTCAGCTACCAGTGGAGCAACTACAAACAGCAGCGCCACTCCGAGTAAGATTGATCGTCTCATAGTTCCTAATCCTTTCAGCAAGTTACTTTTCCCAAACCTTGAGGCAATGGTTTTCTAACGTCCCTTCAACTGAAACCCAAGTTTTGTGTCGCCCTGCAAATGCACATACTGAGCCCCGGTCAGCGAGCGATAACCCTCGAACTCGACTTCCACTTTGTGCGGACCCTGCGCCATCACTATGTCGCAAGTAGTATTCAACTCCGATCCGTCGCTGGGGTTAACAGCTAACTTACCATCAACAAATATCTTAGCAGGCGTAAACGCGAGCGGATCATCAACGTCCTGGGCCGCGATTCTTACCGTAGCGCCAATCGAGCCAAGCTGAACAAACTTGGTGCGATCGCCGCTGCCGACTCTGACAGTATCGGTAAACATCTCAGTCTCAGTAACTAATCTCATCTCATAAACTTTGTTCGAGCTGCCGACTTTGATCGGCAGCGGTTTCCCAGTATAACGTTCTCTTTTACCGTCGAGTTCTACCATCAATCGCTCATATAAATCCCACTTTTCTATCTCAATTGTCACTGTCGGCGTACTCACCGGTGCGCTGTTGAATGCCTCCCAAGCGGTTATCACCTCCCGGGGAAATTCTTCGGGGGAAAATTCCACATCGCGGTAGCCTCTCTTGAGCCGTTCGAATCCGACTTTGGCACGGTCACCGGCGCCGAGCATCAATTGGGCCGCAGTAACATATTGCAGTATTCTCTGCGAGTCCTCCGGCCCGGCGGTCTGCGATTCAGCCAGCGCTCCCCCCAACGCGACCGCCTCAGTGTACTCGCGGCGCGCGAAAAGACCGCTGAGCAGCCTCAGGGAATCGCTGAAGACGACGGAGCTCACTTTCGCCGTGTCCTGCGCAACCGTGTCGGCCACGGTCATCTGCTGCTGCTCTTCGACAGGCTGCTCCGGCGAACTCGGCCAGAAGATGATTGCCAGCGCGATAGCGATAACGCCGATCGCGCCGCCGACGATGTAAAGCAGGCTCTTGTTGCCGCCGACCTTCGGGGGCGAGGCCACCACTGTCTCCTCGGGGCGCCGTAGATCGGAAATTGTCATCCGGGTGCGCTCCGAGAGCTCCTCCTCATCCAGCGAAACCTGACCGGAGGAACGCAGCAACTCCAGCGCCGCAGCCATTTCCTCGGCGGTCTGGTAGCGGTCGCTCTGCTTCTTGGCGAGCGCTTTGAGGACAATCGCTTCCAGCGCCGGCGGCAATTCGCCCCGCAGATCGCGCAATGGCGGCGGCGGCTCGTTGAGCTGTTTGGTCATGATCTCGTAGTCGGAATCGCCCTGAAATGGCGTGCTGCCGGTCAGCATCTGATAGAGTGTCGCACCCAGCGAATAGATATCGCTGCGCTGATCGACACCTTTGCCATTGATCTGTTCCGGCGACATATAGAGCAACGAACCGGCGCCGGTGCCGGTCTTGGTCAGTTTCTCGGTGCCGGTCACTCGCGCAATACCGAAGTCGCCGACCTTGACCTGCCCGGCCTCGGTCAGCATGATGTTGCCCGGTTTGATATCTCGATGCACCACGCCCTTGGAGTGGGCGTGACCCAGCGCCCGCAACACCTGCACGAAAATCGCCAGCGTGTCGTCAACCGGCATTACACCGCGCCGTTGCAGCATTTTGGCGAGAGTCGGACCGTCGACATACTCCATCACGATGTAGGTCTTGCCCTCTTCCTGGTCGAAATTGTGGATCAACACGATGTTTGGATGACTCAGTCGTCCAAGCGCGACCGCCTCGCGCCGGAAGTAACCGGAAAGCATCTCATCCTGTGCGACCTGGGGATGCAAGACCTTGAGCGCCACTTCGCGACCGATATTGTCCTCGGCCAGATAGACCGCTCCGAATCCCCCCTCGCCCAGCTTCTTCTTTATTGAATACTTCCCAAGTTGCTCCACGTCGATCCTCGATTCTGGCCGCTATCTGATTGCGCGTTATCGAGTTAATATACGCAGCGGGTGACTTGGCAAGTCAACAAAAAAAGGCTGCTCCGGGTGGAGCAGCCTTCACATTCGGTTGTCTGATTGATTCTCGCTAGAAGGGATTGCAGGGCGGGTATTCGCCGCCGCTAAAAATGTAATCGATGATCGCCACCGCATCGGCGATATTGGTGATGTCATCGCAGTCTGCATCGCCGGCTAGATCAACCGGCAGCGGCGCCGGGCCGGAGGAGAAGATGTAGGCGATGATGTAAACAGCATCGGTGATGTTGATACTGCCGTCATTGTCGGCATCGCCCCGCTGCAGAAAAACCTTCACCTGGCAACTATCCTGATCGGCGACGCCGATCGCCGAGGTGGCGGTCGCCGAGAGCGTGACCCAGTTGAGCACCCCTCCGGTCGTTCCCGGTGCGCAGTACGCATTGACGCCTACCGTGTCGGTCTCGCCGGCCTCAAGATGGACGCTGCTCGGCACCGTGCCGAGGTTCCAGCCCAGGAGATCACTGGCGGCGAGATCGAAGTCATCGGGCTGGACGCCGGTATTGACAACCTGAAATCTCGCCGTCGTCCAGGTGGCCGAATAGACGCTGTCATCGCGAATCCAGTTGATGTCGACATCGTAGCCGGTCCAGGGCTCCCAGTAGGCGCTGTAGGTGTAGTTCCGGTCATTGAGCGTCTGGCTGACATTCACCGGGATCATGATTACCTGCTCCCAGTCCTCCGGATCATTGACAACATAGTTGCCATCGCCATTGCCATCGACCGTCAGTTCATCCTCAAAGTAAGTATCCGTCGGGCTGTCGGTGTACTTGAGAATCCGGACTCGCCAGGGGTTCGAGTTGTCGCCGTTGAAAGCGATGGTGAAAGTACCCTCACCACTCGGCAGATAGAAGCGCACAAAGTTGCTTGCCATCGCATCGGGTCGGTGGCTGGAATTCGGCGTCTGATTAGTGATCGGGAAACTGGCGTGACTTTTCTCGATTGCAATCGAAGGATAGTCGGCGGCATCCTCAAAATGCAGGCCGTCGTCGCGACTGCCGGTAATGAAGTTCCACAGGCAGAACCTCGAGTA
>JBDRQZ010000371.1:0-4065 GCA_043826025.1 bacterium
CCAGCAGATGTAATCGCCTGTCGACAGTGAGCGTCACCGCGCCATTCTGGTTCTCCAGCTCACGGATTTGCAGCACCTGAGCAGCGACACCTATTTTGGCGTACCGCTCTTCCGCACCGGCGTCACGACTATGGTGTAACAAAGCAAAAGCAGCCCCGCTGGCATAGCAATGTCGCAGCAATTCGAGACCGCGCCCCGGAGTAAACAGCAAAGTCACCGTCGAGCCGGGAAAAAGAACATGCCGCGACAGGGAGAGGATCGGCAGCTTAATGGTCTGGTTCGGCATAGTCCAATTCTTCGCGTCACTCTGCTGCATTCTCTAAGTCACTGCCAGCTCGGCACCTGCCCCGAAAAAGGCAGTGAGTAACGCTCCTACTGTTGGCTTATCGGCCAACGGGACGGTTAGCCCCATTCTTTTTTGCCGTCTAACAAAAACCGGCCTAGTTCGCGACAGGTTGCCGCTCCTGCACCCGTTGCGCCAATGCCGCCAGTTCCAAATCGGTGCAAGCCGACATCGTGTCAAAATCAATCAGGATCTGGTCGGGCAGCAGATTGATCCGATAATGACCCGATTTGTTATTCTCGATGAACCGCTCCAAGCCCGTCTCAAAAGATTTCAGCTCCTGTTTGACCCGATAGATGTTCTTCGCCTGGTTGAAACCGGGCTCGATCTCTTCCTTGGAGAGCCAGCCTTCCTGCGACATCAAGCGCGCCGCCGCCAGCTTGAACAGGTAGTTGAAGCTTTTCGGGCTGACATCGATCTCGGTGCTGTCAAACTGCAGCAGCACCCGGCTGCCCCGCTCTCTTCCGGTAACCTTGAGTTTCGGCATCTCTGCCACCTCCTCTGCTGAATCGTTTTGTTTGGCGAAACGTGAGATCAACTCGGCGGTCATACTCTCGCCCAGGATCAGGTTGAGTCGCTCACGATTCTGTTCATTGAAATCGTTGCGGCTTTTCAGACCGAAGTGAGCCAGCGCCCAGGCCGCATCGCGCTGTTCCGCGGCAAGCCCCAGATAAGGGATGATCGTATCGGGCAGGTCAAATCCCTGCCGGACGGCATCTGCAAGTTCATGAAGCTCCTCTACCAGGTAGGTTGGCTGGTTGAGCAGCGCGGCCATTGTGGCAGCACACTCCAGGAGCCAGCCGACATTCTCTGCCAGTTGCAGCAACTGGCCCAGACTCAGTAGGTGGGTCGCCTCAATCTCGGCGGTGCATTTCTCTGAGATCCAGTCAAGCAGCACCAGCGCGGCGCGCAGCCGCTTTAGTTCCCGCTCACCCAGCACTTGACTCTCTTCGAGCAACTTCTTTAGCGCCGGCGAAGCGTCGGCATGCTCAGCGAGGTAGTGCCGCAGAGCCTCGCGGTAGCGACCCGGTTCCTGTTGGTCGCGGTAGCTGAGATGCGGCAGATTATCGACATCGGGCAAACCAGCGATCATATAGAACCAACTAAAGCGGTCGATTCCGGTGTACTCCTGAAGTTCATCGATCAGCATCAGCCCGGAACCTGTCGTGACTCCCTGCTCAGCCAGTAGACTACCTAGCGCCGAAGCCTGAAGCCGGCCATCCGCAGACAGAACCAATCGCACATCGATGAGCTTCTGCAGCGCAGTTGAGATCGATTCCGGTTTGAAGGTCTCGAACCTTGCCTGAAAACTGCGATCAAGCAGTTGCGCCAGAGCGCTCTCCTCACAAATCTCGCCGCTGGCGATCAGGTCGAGCAAAACGTCAACCAGCGCCCGGCCCGCCAGCGAGGACTTGAGCGAATCAGGTTTGCCGAGCACATAGCTTTGCCAGAGCAGTTCGCGCTCGAACTCGGAGGCAGCGATCAGCACCGCGCGCCCGAATTCGGGGTTGCCGCAAATGCGGCCCGCGCGTCCCGACATCCCTTCATATTCCCCCCAGCGCAGTGGCGCGAGCAGCGGCTTGCCGCTGTTTCTGCCACATTCATACTTGAAGCAATCGATAAACACCGTCTGGGCAGGCAGATTGACCCCCATGGCCAGAGTGGTGGTCGACACCAGCACTTTGACTTCACCCGAACGAAACCCGGCCTCGAGAATGTGCCGCTGCCGGAAGGAAAGCCCGGCATGATGGAAAGCGACCCCTGCCTGCAGGGTGGCCACTAATTGCTCCGATAGCTGCGAACTCACCTCCGCCAGCAACCGCTCAATAGTCTCTTCGGCGCCGTGCTGGAAACTGCACTCTGCCAGCCGCCAGGCCAGCCCGGCACAATCCCGCTTGCTCTTGACAAACACTAGCACTTGCTCGCCACGGTTGACCAGCAGCTTGACACTGGCAAGCAGCAGCTCCTCAGGATCCTCGAATTCCAGCTCACTCAGAATCTCGCTGCTCAGAGTCCCGGAATTGTGTTCGCGGTAATCGAAGCGGCCACCGTAGAGCACCCCCTGCCGCAACTCGACCGGACGGAACTCATCGGCCAGGAGTCGACAGCCCAACCAGTCAGCCAGTAGTTCGGGCTCATGCAACACCCCGGAAAGCGCCACAAGTTGTGGTCGGGGTTCTGCCGCCAGCACCTTCAACAACGCCAGTTCCAGCGCCGCACCCCGTTTGCCCTCACCCAGCATCTGCACCTCATCGACCAGGAGCAGATTCACGATGCCGAGCAGATCGATATTGCGAATTAGCAGTTGATTGAACTTCTCATAGATAATTAGCGCCAGATCGAATTCCCCCCTGGCGATTCGGCGGTCATACTCATGATGATCGCCACTGGAAATCACCACCCGCACCCCGAGCGACTCATAACGATTGCGGAACTCGACAAACTTCTCTTCGGCAATCGACTTCAGCGGCACCAGAAAGATCGCTTTGCGCCGATTGCAGATCGCCGCCGCTGCGGCCAGTTCGCCACAGAAAGTCTTCCCCGATGAGGTCGGCGAACAGATCAACAGCGACTGACCGCTGAGCAGATCGAACTCCCGGACTGCGCGACTCTGTACAGGCAGCAGGGTGCTGCCGAGTCGCTGCCGCCAGGTCTCGACCAGCGTTTCCGGGATTCCGAACGATGTTAGGTGCGCAACTTGCATGACTTCAGACCCACCTTCCCTTTTTCAATTCTCACAGCGCGAAGCTCCACAAGAGAGACAGAGAGTGCAGCCGCCGACTCGCGCCACCCGACCACCGCAATCGGGGCAATAGTCCGCCCCGCAAACATCGCAATGCAGCCTGTCGCGCAGGAGGTGCAACCAGGCGCCGCATAAACACTGCGGCTCAGTACAATCCTGCTCACTGACCGGGAATTCTCGCATAATGTGACTCACTTATTGCCGAACCCAGTATACTGCACAAATGTGCAGTTGTCAATCATTTTCTGACCATTTCCTTTGAGAAATTCCCGCCGATTGCGAGACAATCAGTTAGGCAGGTGGACTGAGGAAGCCGGTACCGCACAGCTTGCTGTGCGGACCTCGATTCGAGGCAGTCGCAGATGCATCAGGCACCCACAGCGAGCTATGGGTTACCCATGATACCGGGCTGACGTGGACTACCAGGCAACCATCTCGCAGCCCCCAGAATTATGTTGCCCGCCGACCTCTTTTTTCGTATAACAGATCGCCCTGAGGCGGCAGGATTTATGCGGGTCTACCTCAGGCCTGAATTATGACCATGAAGAAAATCAAAAGCGGTTTCATTCTCCCCAGTGCGGCGCTGACAGTGCCGCGCAGCCGGATTGAAAACTACGCCTCCTCGCCGATCGACAAACAGCCGCAGGCCGGCGATCTGGTCTATGGCCGAATCGCTCAACTCGTACAGCACATGGCGCTGGAGAACAAACAGGGCCGCATCCATGCCATGAATGAAGGCACCCGCGCGATCTTCGTGCTCGGCAACCGTTACGCCCCCGACTACTATGAAGGTTTTGTGCCGGATGAACTTCCCAAGCAGCTCGATCTTTTGGCACGCTCCGGGATTATCGGTGTCGCCAAGTATCGCAGCACGACGGTCAAAGACCCGACTCAGGTCAAGGTGCTTGGTTTTGTGCTCGGCAGCGATGGCAAGGTGATCAATACCCGCGACTTCAATAAGATCATCCCCAAGACTACC
>JBDRQZ010000372.1:0-2820 GCA_043826025.1 bacterium
GGCAGCTCTTCAAGGCTTTAAAGTCCTCGACATTGTCGATCCGACCAGTCCGGCCCTGATCGACAGCTTTAGCAGTCCGACCTGGATCATGTCCGGCATCGCGGTCGAAGGCGATTGGGTCTACGCGACGAAGTATACGGCACCTCCCAATTTCTGCCATGCTCTTCATGTCATCGATGCGAGTGACAAGACCGATCCGCAGTATGTTAACGGCGTCCCCTCGGCGGGCAGGTCCAACGGGGTTTGCACCACAGCGGATGAAGTACTTGTCGGCGGGGTTCTCTCCGGAGTGTACATCTATGATCGCAGCAGTCCCGCCGCGCCCATTCAAGTTGGCTGGATTGACACCTTGGCGATCAACATCGCAGTGGAGGATGATATTGTCTTTACGACGATGTTGAACAATGGGCTGCTCGCTTACGACTTCAGCACCCCGAGCAGCCCTGTCTTCGTATCTTCAGCGCCGGAGTACATCAACGTCAATGGGGTGCTTGCCGACGGCGACTATGTCTACACCATGGAGATGAATGTCGACTCAATCGGCTACTACGGCTGTCCCTTCTACCTCCGGGTGCTGGACTTTTCCGATCTTCAGAATCCCCAGGCAGTCGGTTTCTGCCCGCTTGGTCTGGCGCAGCCGTTTTACTACAGTTTCGCCAAGTATTCCCACTACCTCTACCTGCCGCGGGGCGACTCCGGCGTGGCAATCGCCGATGTCTCCGATCCCACGCAACCGACCCTGGTCGGTTCCTACCTGCCGCTTGCCGGCCGCTGTAGCAATATCACCGTCGCAGGTGGCTATCTCTATCTCTCGATTGTTGAAGGCGCCCTGGAGGTGCTCAGCCTGGCGAATCCAACTGCACCGTTCTTGGTCGACTTTGATGTTTACCCCTCCAGCGTGGAATTCACCTGCGTTCAGGATGACTATCTCTACGTCAATGCCACCACTGCGGTTTATCTCTATCACCTCAACTATCCACCGGTTGAGTGCGGCGATCTCAACGGCGATGGACTCGGCAATGTGACCGACGTCGTCTATTTGATTAACTTCATCTTCTCGGACGGCCCGCCGCCGGCTGCGGATGGTGTTGGCGATGTCGATTGCGACGGGATCACCAACATCACCGATGCCGTCTATCTCATAGCCTATATTTTCTCCGCTGGCGCTGCGCCCTGCGCCGATTGTCCTTAAGGGAATTGACGGGCGCGCAGTTTTACCGCAATGTACTTCGCTTGATCTGCACTCCCTTGAGAGCTATATTGTCGGCAAATACGGAGGCGCGATTTGAAGTTCACTTACAGAAATCCAACCAGGATAATCTTCGGCATCGGCGAGTTTGAGCAGCTTGGCTCCGAAGCCGCTACAATAGGCAGACATGCGTTGCTGGTCACGGGTAAATCATCGGCCCGCAAGCTGGGCTTCACCGAGCGAGCCAAGCGGCTGCTGCAGGCTGCCGGAGTGGAGATCACGCTGTTCGAGGAGATCGAACCCAATCCGCGTACGACGACTATCGAACGCGCAGCCGACCTGGTTCGCGAGCAGGGTTGCGATTTTGTCATCGGCCTGGGTGGAGGCTCGCCGATGGACTCCGCCAAAGGTATCGCCGTTGCCGCGTCCAATGATGGACCATTCTGGGACTATGTCTCGCATGGCGATCCCGACAATCAACGGCAGCCGCAACGGGCGCTACCGATCGTGACTGTCCCCACGCTGGCCGCCACCGGCTCCGAAGCCAACTGCGGCGGTGTCTTCACCAACTGGGAAAGCAATGAAAAGGCCGCATTGTTCAATCCGCTGGTCTACCCGGTTTTCACGGTCATCGATCCACAATTGACCGTCGCGGTGTCGCCCGAATATACCGGCGACGGCGGTGTCGATATTATCTCCCATTGTCTGGAACGCTACTTTTCCAGCGCCGTGCAGACGCCGGTGCAGGACAGCTTCATTGAGGGCGTGGTGCGGGCTGTGATGAGCTATCTTGGTCGTGCGATGCAGGATGGCAGCGACCTTGAAGCGCGCACTCACCTGAGTTGGGCCTCAACTGTGGCTCTGCAGGGTTTGGTCGGCGCGGGCAAGCTGGGAGGCTTCCCACTGCATGCGATGGAACACGCGCTCTCGGCTCACTATGACATTTCGCATGGTCGGGGGCTGGCGATTCTCTTTCCGCATCTGATGCGTTTCACTGCCGAGAAGTTCCCTGAGCAGTATGCCACGTTCGCTAAGCATGTGTTTTTCAAAAACACCGATGGCATGACAATCAGCGAGGCGGCGGAGCAGGGGATCAGTTTATTCGAGGATTGGCTCGACTCGGTCGGTATGAAGCTCCGACTTTCAGATGTCGGCATTGGCGCCGAGAGGATCGAACGGATGGCGGACGATGTGTTGCGTGTCAACGGCAGCGATGGTGTGTTGGCGAATCGGCGTCCGATGAAGCGGGGCGATATCATCTCAGTCTACCGCGCCGCGTTGTAAGAATTCATGTGCGCGGCAGACGTCCTCGTCTGCCGGCGTTCTGAGAAACGAAGGGGCAGACCAGGAGGTCCGCCGCCCACTCTGTAGGCCGAACCCCTGGTCCCCCCTCGGCCTGATCGATGGCGGTTCGGACCTACTCCCGTGTCCGGCAGATGCCCACATCTGCCGGTTGACGCTTCTGAGAGGACTTACTCCGCCCAGGCGGGGAATTGGCTCGGATCGATGCCGAATGCCGCCAAGCCGATAAGATAGATCAATCCGGTGATGAGCACCACGCCAACCAAGTTCAGGATGATGCCGACTTTCATCATGTCAGACATCTTGATCTCACCCGTGCCAAAGATGAT
>JBDRQZ010000373.1:0-2294 GCA_043826025.1 bacterium
CAACACCCTGCGCGATTTTGCGCATCGGCACAAATATATCGCCGAAGATGGCAAACCGGGCGGCGGCGGGATGAAGACCGGTCACTCGGCCGAGGCGCTACGGATTAAAGTCCCGCCGGGTACGCAAATCAAAGACAAGGAAACCGGCGATCTGATCTGCGATCTGGAGCAGGAGGGCGAGGAATTCGTGATTTGCGAGGGTGGCATTGGTGGTCGCGGTAATGTCCATTTCAAATCGGCGACGAATCAGACACCACGTCGCGCCGATGCCGGTCGACCGGGGGTAGAGTTGGAGGTCATCCTCGAACTAAAGCTGGTCGCCGATGTCGGTCTGGTCGGCTATCCCAATGCCGGCAAATCGACATTCCTGGCGGCAGTTTCCGATGCCCGGCCGAAAATCGCTTCCTATCCATTCACGACTTTGACCCCCAATCTCGGCGTGGTTTCAAATGACAAGGGGAAGTCTTTCACGGTGGCCGATATCCCCGGCATTATCGATGGTGCGCATCTAGGCAAGGGTTTGGGGCATCAGTTTTTGCGACATATCCAGCGGGTGCGGGTGCTCTGCTTCATTCTCGATGCTGCCGATGCCGATTATGAGAAGCATTTGACAGCACTCAAAGCGGAACTGGGTGCCTATGACCCCTCGCTCTTGCACCGCACCGAACTGATTTTGCTCAACAAGATCGATTTACTTAATGAAGAAGATCGACGACATCTCGAAAAAGAGGAGGCCGGTCACTACCTGCTGATCTCGGCACTATCGGGTGAGAATATCGAGGCGGTAACAGCGCGGCTCTGGCAGTTGCTGGCCCAGGTGAAACAGGATGCCGATGCGGCAACATAACGACCCCAGATTCTACTGGTTTGCGCTGCAGACAGTGCCTGGGATCGGGGCGCGGCGCTATCAGATACTGATTGGCAAGTTCGGGGCGCCGGATATTGCACTGGCTGCATCGGTCGCGGAACTGCGCAGACTGCCCGATATCGGTGAAAAGCTGATCGACGCGCTCAAGACTCAGGTGGACTGGGATACCGCCGAACGTCAACTGGAGCAATTAGAAAAATCGAATGGTCGATTACTGACGCTGATTGACCCGGAATACCCGGCTCAACTCCGCGCTATTTATGACCCGCCGCCGCTGCTTTTTGTGCGGGGGAGTTTCCAGCCTGAGGATCAACAGGCGGTCGCGATAGTCGGCAGCCGCACCTGTACCAGCTATGGCCGTCAGATCGCGGAACGGCTGGCGATTGGGCTGGTCGAGCGGGGGATGACAATTGTCTCCGGACTGGCGCGGGGGATCGACTCACTGGCGCAGGGGGGAGCGATCAAAGCGGGCGGCCGCACGATTGGCGTGCTGGGCTGCGGGCTGGATGTGGTCTATCCGCCGGAGAATGAGAGACTCTATGACGCGGTCGCCGAGTCGGGTGCGCTGGTCAGCGAATTTTTCTTCGGGGTCAAGCCGGACAAGCATAACTTTCCCAGTCGTAATCGGATTATCTCAGGTCTCTCGCTGGGCGTGATTGTGATCGAGGCGGGCAAATCCTCCGGGGCGCTTTTGACCGCCAAACATGCGCTGGAGCAAAATCGAGAGGTTTTTGCGGTGCCGGGCAATATCAGTTCGGCGGCCTCGGTCGGCACCAATGATCTGCTCAAGCAGGGGGCGATTCCGGTGACCAATACTGCCGATGTGCTGCTGGCGCTCGGGTTTGATCCGCATGGAAAGCCGCAGACCCGCAAAGCCCCACCTCCTGACCTGCCGGAGACTGAATCGCTTATCTGGAAAGAACTTAGCGACCAACCCACTCAGGTCGATAAACTTGCAGCCAGCCTCAATTTGCCGGTTGCCGATGTGCTTACCAAATTGCTAACTCTGGAGATGTCGGGATTGGTGCGGCAGTTGCCGGGCAAGCTTTTTGTCCGCGAACATTGAATTGAGGTTTGGCCTTGCTCTCGAAAACGGTTAAGATAGTAAACAAGCTTGGTTTGCACGCGCGGCCCTCGGCGCGAATTGTTCAGGTCGCCTCGAAATTCAAATCGGAGATTACGCTGGAGAAAGATGGCGTTCCGGTCAATGGCAAGTCGATTATGGGTGTGATGATGCTGGCGGCGGGCATGGGCTCGGAGGTGACTATCACGGTACAGGGCGAGGATGAAGAGGCGGCTCTCAAAGCGCTCGCTGAAGTTCTAACCTCGACCTTCGATATCGATTGAGCGCAGTCGAATGAATAGAGTATAACAACCGATGACCACGGGTAAAGCTTCAAAAGAACAGAGACTTACCGGCGCGGCC
>JBDRQZ010000374.1:0-2522 GCA_043826025.1 bacterium
ACCCGGCAGTTTGACAGTGTCGCGGTCCAACCACCGAAAGGCTTCAATCTGGAGAAATTCAGGATTGAGCCGGAGACGATGACTGTGGTACTGGAAATCCCCGGCTCGCAGGTTGATTCTTTCACAGTTGCAGATTTCGAGATTTCCTTCAAACGTCCCGCGATCCTGCGCGATTCGGTGCGGGCGGCACTAAAGACGACGCTGCCCGACAATGTCAGCATTGTCAGCCCCCTTGTCGACTCTGTCCTGATTCTCTCCCGCGATGAAAATACTGGGAATTGAAACCTCCTGCGACGAAACCGCGCTGGCTGTCGTCGAGGGAACGCGAGTAGTCTGCGAACAGGTTTATTCGCAGACTGAGCATGAGCGTTTCGGCGGCATTGTGCCGGAGATCGCCTCTCGACAGCAGATTCGCAAGATCGGGCCGCTGTTTACCGCCTGCGAACAAGACTTCGAAGTCGGGCCGAACTCGATCGATGGTATCGCCGTCACCTGCGGTCCCGGGCTGATCGGTTCGCTGCTGGTGGGCTTGAATTTCGGCAAGGCGCTGGCCTATGGCTGGGGCTTGCCTTTGATCGGCATTAACCACCTTGAGGGACACATCTTTGCCAATCGACTCAGCGAGCCTCCAGTAGAGCCACCATTCATCTGCCTGATTGTTTCCGGCGGACATACGATGCTGGTTAAGGTCAGTGACTGGGGCGAGTACCAGGTACTGGGCTCAACTCGTGACGATGCCGCGGGAGAGGCGTATGACAAAGTTGCCAAACTGCTGGGCCTCGGTTATCCGGGGGGCAGACCGATTGATGAGTTGGCGGCCACCGGCGATCCAAACTTCCACCGCTTTCCGATTGCCCGCTTCAAGAGTGGCGATTTCCAGTTCTCGTTTTCGGGCATCAAGACTGCGGTCGCGGTTCTCCTCAAGGAGCGTGGTGAAGATGTTGTCAGACAGCACCTCGCCGATCTCTGCGCTTCGTTCCAGGCCTGCGTGATTGAGATGCTGGTCACGCCCACCCTGGCGGCTGCTGAGGAGTATGGCATCAAACGAATCGCTATCGGCGGTGGGGTGGCGGCAAACTCCGGGCTGCGGAACGCGATGCAGAGACGTGGACAGGAGTCGGGGCTTGAGGTTTTCTTCCCTCCACTCAAGTATTGCACCGACAATGCGGCGATGATTGCCGCCGCGGGTTGCTTTCGACTGGAACGGGGTGAGCGCTCGGAATTGAGCCTGACCGCGACGCCTTACTTGCCTCTGTCGTAGCGTGTTTGTACGACTTGCGGCACGAGAAGGAGTTTTTTCTTGACAAATATGATTGACGAATCGTCCTTGCTTCCGTCTTTGGTCTAGCTGATTACAACACGCATGCATAAGGAGGAGACAGTGAGGGAGCAGCTTGAGAAACTTGACTTGGTCTTCGATAAACTCGGAATCTCATCTATTGATAGTTTCGAAGATCTTCTCATAATGCAGAAAGCTGTGTACCTGCTGCAGATTTACGGTGTCGACCTGGGTTACAGATTTAATTGGCACAAGCACGGCCCTCACAATCGCCGCCTGACTGACGATGCATATGAGTTAATGGCTGAGCGCAGAGGGAATCAGCGATTACGTAACCGCTTGAGGTTGTCTGAAGATGCCAAAAAGAAGGTCGAAAGGGTGAAACGATTAATCTCAGAGCGAGGAACCATGGATGCAGCTAAGTGGCTTGAGGCACTTGCGTGTATCCACTATATGAAGCATTTTGCTTACGTACCTGGGCCCAAAAGCCAGAAGAACATCGTTTCAAAACTACTGGAATATGAAGATGACTTGGATGTGCCTGTTGTGACTAAGGCATGGAATGACCTGAATGCCGAGAACCTGATTAAGCACAAGGTGGCTGGCTAAGCAAGGTCTATACCACCCCTTTTGCCAACAAGGGAGGGCCACTTGCCAATCGACTTCGAAAGGGAGCGGATTCATGATCCTATTCATGGGTCAATAAATCTATCAGAAATAGAAACAAAGGTTGTCAACTCAGCCTCATTCCAGAGGTTGCGGAAATTGAAACAACTGGGGCTGGCAGATTATGTGTTCCCCGGCTCTACGCACTCGCGATTTGCACACTCAATCGGAGCGCTCCACATTGTATCGCGAATGATCGACGTCGTGAACAAAAAGCACAAGAAACGCTTCAGTAAAGTGCTGTTCGGACAAACTGTTAAGCAGAAAATAAGGTTAGCTGCATTGCTCCATGACATAGGACACCTTCCTCTGTCGCACGCCATGGAAAGTCCGATTCGGCGAATGTTGAGAGAAGAGAAGGACGAGGACTTTGAAACAGAAACTGATGTAGAAAACGCAACAAGCTTCTTTGGTCCCCTCGATCATATGGCAAACGCAGAACTAGACGACAAGTTCAAGCATGAGAGGTTTGGTGCGGGGCTGCTCATGAAACGTCCCGATCTCAAAGAAGCACTGAGTGGTTTCAACTATAGGAACGAAATCGGAAAAACTTTTGCAGGCGATTACCCCGCTTTCG
>JBDRQZ010000375.1:0-7915 GCA_043826025.1 bacterium
GGCGACTCCTGCCGGTTCTGATCAGGCAATAGAAAAAGAACCCACCTGGCGCGTCACGCAAGCGTGCCGCTCTAGGCGGGCTACTGATTCTGTCGGGAACGCTCTGAACTAACTCCGGGCAAGCAGGGCCACTGATCTAACTTCCGGAACGGGAAAGGCTTCTATCCCTTCGCTGCCGGTGAAAGAGTTGCCGCGAACTTTTCGAGCAGCCCTTTCCCGGTGGAAAATGCCGCTGCTACCAAGTCTGGATCGAAATTCCCGCCCAGTCGCAATTGGCCCCCGGCTGCCTGTACGCTATTCAGTTCTGCCTGAGTCTGGGGATCAATCTCAACCTTGGCCCAGTCACAGGCTGTCGAAAAATCGGTAACGAAGTGGAGCAGATCGAATCCGGCGACATCAATTCGCTGGTCGGCAAACTCCTGTTCGGCCACCGACAGACTGTGTTTCGCCAGAGCATAATCGGTATGGCCAAACAGCATTTCGACCTCGGCCACCGGCACGACCATCCCGGCCTTAAGGTTTTTCCCCAGATCGGCCAAATCGGTCCGCGCTTTCTTCAACACGACAAGACCTTCGCTAGTGGCGCGGCTTTCCTCAATCTTCAAAAAGGAGCCGGCAGTGCGAAGCTCATTCTCGGCCTGATCGACATTTTTCGCGGCGATGCTGCGTAAGGCATCCTGAAAATCCAACTCGTGCTTACGATCCTGCGTGAAAGTCAGCCAGGAACCCATCGGCACACTGAAGGTCTGCTCCGGATGGTTCTGCATCTCGGTCGGAGGTATTTCAATTTCATCCTCAGCCCACAGGCTAAGCGGAATTGCTAAGATGATTGTGAAAATGACCCCAAAGAACCACGATTTCCTCATCATAGGTACACCTCCTGAATTGTTGTCAGCGTCAAACGCATACGGATTTAACAGCGCTCAATATAAACGGTTCCGCGGTATCGATCAAGCCTCCCCATTTTCTGTTCTGCAGAGAGCTTGAGGGGCAGACTCCCCATTATGTCAGCTGCGAGTAAACTGGTCAACAGATTATGCCCAGAGAATGTCGAGTGGCCTGCTCGCTTGACCTGCGACAGCTTCCTCATCTACGGCAGATCCCGTGTCAGCCACGTGGCAAGCGTGGGCATCCGCCGGGCACGTGGATCGAAGCGCCTGTGTTCAATCTACGAACCCACAGCAAGCTGTGGGCCACCGAAGGGCTATTCGAGCGTGATCTCCCGCCGGTCTTTGAGCTCGAGCGGTGAGAGACAATCCTGTCCCCAGATCTCGGCGGTGTAGTTGCCCGGCGCGATCCCCACGACCGTCGCGGTGATCTCAAAGTAGCACATACAGTAAGCGCAATTTTCCTCGATGTTCAACTCATAGAACCGCATTGTATCGCCGGCCTGCTCGAACTGCACCAGAAACGCCGAAGCGCAGTTGTAGTAGGCATCGTGGTGAACCAGCGACAACTCGCCGTTGCCGTAGAGGTAGTCGACATCGGGCGGGTCGAAAGTAGCGGTCATTTCAAGACAGCCGCTGTTGCCATAGCCGGTCAGCCCGAATTCGCCGGCAACGACAACCGTGTCGACCCCGATCTCATCGCCATAGATACCGATCAGGGTGACAATGTATTCGCCATCCTCGAGATCGTAGAGCACCGAGGTCAGGTCAAAATCGCAGATACAGTCGCACAGGTCGCCGGTGTCGGACTCGGTCGCGGTGATCTCGAAACCGTCGATCTCATACTCGACCAGGTAGCCGAGGCAGCATTGGTATTCGGCATCAATGTGGTGCAGATAGAGATCGTTCCCCAGAACTTCGGCATAGAGATAGCCGAGGCCATAATCGGTCGCCTCGGCAGTCTTAGCGCCCATCTTGTCGACGGGATCCGATGCGCAACCGGGATTGAAGTCCTGGCTGACACAGCCGCGTCCAAGATAGGGCGGATTACCCGTGAAGATGAATCCGATCATGGTCGTGGCGTCGGCGATATTGACTATACAGTCGCCGGTTATATCAGCGTAACTCTGGTTGAGCGGCGTCGGTCCGCCATTGAAAATGTACTGAACGATGTAGACCGCATCGGTGATATTTGCGATGCCATCGTTGTTGGCATCGCCGGAGACCATGGACGATTGCGCGGCAGCCAGAGGCAAAGCCAGCAGCAAGCCACACAGCAGAATGATTTGTGAGCGTGACATTCTAACTCTCCCCGTAGAATAGTGGTTATACTAACAAATACGTTAAAATGGACAATTCTGTCAACACACTTTTGCTAGTTTGGGCAAAAATGTGATTGCAAGAGGAGCGGAGAAGTCCTTATTGATCTCTGCACAAAGAAATCGTCAGGAGCGTCCTCGATCCGGTCGAGGGGGCCAGGGCTCCTGAACTGCGCGAAATACCTGGAAAGAATGGGATCAGAATGGCTACCTATGACTTCAAACCGGCGACCGCGAAACTGTGGTCTGATCTGGTGCAACTATTTGGTGAGCGAGGCGCTTGCGGTGGATGCTGGTGCATGTCCTGGCGGCTGAGTTCGAAAGAGTTCGATGCCAACAAGGGCGCCGGCAACCGTCGTGCGCTCAAGCGAATTGTTGATTCCGGCGAGGTGCCAGGTATTATCGCCTATTGTGACAGCGAACCGGTCGGCTGGTGCTCGGTCGCCCCGCGCGAGCGCTTTCCTCGGTTGGCCCGAGCCCGGACGCTAAAACCGATCGATGACAAACCGGTCTGGTCGGTGGTCTGCTTGTTCGTGCTCAAGGGATATCGCAATCAGGGGGTATCGGTTCGGTTGCTCAAAGCCGCGGCCGAGTATGTCAGATTGCGGGGTGGCAAGATTGTTGAGGGCTACCCCTATGATCCAAAAGAAGGCAGATGGGCCGATCCCTTCGTCTATACCGGACTGGTGAGTGCGTTCAAACGAGCCGGATTCAAAGAAGTTGCGCGGCCCTCGACTACCAGAGCGATCATGAGGCGCGTATTCAGATAAAGATGCCGGAGAGATGCTGTGAGGTTTGCCGATGATTCACAAATTCGCCCGTTATAAAGTCAAGCCGGAGAAACTCGCCGAGGCGCAGGAGTCGGTGCGCGAGTTTGTCGCCACGGTCAACGCGCAGGAGCCGGGGACTATCTACTACGCCTATCAGGAACGTAACAGTTTCCATTTCTACCACATCATGGCCTTCGCCGATGCCGAAGCCGAAAAGACTCACCGCAATTCGACCCATCTGAAGAAGCTGATGGCCGGGCTCTATCCGATCTGTGAGGAGCCGCCTCGGTTCGGCGATCTGAAGCTGCTAGCGGGCGGCGAGAAATCCGATAATTGAACTGGATGGGAGCTGTGTCAGGTGCTGCGGGCGCGAAGCGGTCGTGTCACCTGACACGCGGAGATTGGCGGCAGGTCACAATCTCGCCCGGTGGGCTCGATCAGGACCAGCCGCAACGACGAATTTTCGGGTTTCTCCGCGCTCGCTCAAACTCGCGCTACGGAACGCCGACCTACGCGTGATAGCTCCGCGCCAAGTTCTGTTTGACACTAGGCAATCGGACTCGTCATTTTGGGGTAGAATCGGATAGGAACGAGCATCAGGGAAAGCGCGAGAGAGAATTCAAACTGGCGGGCAGATCCCGTGTCAAGCACGGGACAAGCGTGGACATCTGTCTCGCACGAGGTGTCTCTTGATCGCCGCGGTTCTCAACTTCAAGCGCCTGGCGGCGGCTCGACTGCCATTATTGGCGGCATTTTCGCTGCTCAGAGCGGTCTGGTACGCCATCGGGAGCCTCAGAACGGCGAGCATGGCGGCACATCGAGGTCACCGTAAGCTCTGGCTTAAAATCGCTCAAATCGAAAAGGCCGCACTCCAAAACAGGCTTTTTCAACAAGCCCGGAGCCCCGGGCCACGAAGCCTGGCGGCACGAGTCGGGGACTCATGCGCTACTGGGGCTGCTCCCCGCCGCGACTCGGAGACAGGCTGCGCGGGGCGGTGGGTCTGGCTGCACTGCTTGAGACTTGTCATCCCGGCGTTAGATCGAGCTATAGCGACTTGTGTTGACGGCAAGTCGCTTAAAGCGCTATATTTGCCGCGAGGAGAAGATGGCTTTCGAGAATGTCTATGAAGATGACCAGCGCGCCGCAGCTTATGCCACGCTGGAGTTTCCAGGCACCTACTATCTCGCCTATCGAGACATCCCTGAACTAATTGCGAAATATGCCAATGGCAGCATCGCGCTCGATTTCGGCTGTGGCACCGGACGGTCGACGAGGTTCCTCAACAAACTGGGCTTTACTGCTGTCGGGGTGGATATCTCGGCGAAGATGATCGCCAAAGCCAGCGAGTTCGATCCACAGGGTGACTATCGAGTGGTTGCCGATGGCGACCTGGGCGGACTCGGCGGATTGAAATTCGATCTCGTGCTCTCGGCCTTCACTTTTGACAATATCCCCACCCATGAGAAGAAAGTCGCGCTATTAAGGCAAACGAAAGGTCTGATGGCGCCGGAGGCCATCATGCTCAATCTAGTGTCATCACCGGAAATCTACAGACATGAGTGGGCCTCATTCACTACCAAAGACTTTCCTGAAAATCGCGACGCCAGGAGTGGCGACCAGGTGAAGATTATCATGAAGGATGTCGAGGACAGCCGCCCGGTGATCGACATTCTCTGGTCGGATGAGGCCTACCGCGAAGTCTACCAAGAGGCCGGGCTTAAGCTGCTGCAAACTCACAAGCCGCTCGGTCAATCGAGCGAACCCTACGCCTGGCTGAGCGAGACCGAGATCGCTCCCTGGGTGATTTATATTCTCAAGTAGTTGTCGAGGGAAGGTCGCGCCCACCTGGAGTCTAAGCGGATTGCCGGCTGAGACGTCGCAACTCGCCGAAACCGATTAGTTTGCCCTGTTCTTCATCCCAAAGACGATAGCCAAGCGACTTGAGGCTGCGGCGAAAATTGATGATCGGCACCTCATGCAGCTTCGCCAACTCTTTGTGGCATTTTTCGAGCCGGTAGTTCGGGACGCGTTCATTCAGATGATGGACATGGTGGAAGCCGATGCTGCCGGAGAACCACTGCAGCACTTTCGGCAGCTTATAAAAAGAGCTGCCCGCCAGCGAGGCCTCGACGAAGTCCCACTCATCACTGCGCTTCCAGTAAACTCCTTCGAACTGATGCTGCACGTAGAAGAGCCAGATGCCAAACATCAGAGCGAAATAGACAATCGGAATTTGAATTAGAAGATAGTACTTGATTCCCACGGTCAGGGATACTGCGACAAAAATCGCGACAATTCCCAGGTTGGTACCCCAGATACTCAGCCTGTTCTTAGCGTCCGAGGTAAGCAGCAAGAAGCGGTTTCCGATCAACATAATCAGTAACGGCCCCAACAGCAACATCGCCAGCGGGTGGCGGTAGAAACGATACTTGAAGCGTTCCTTCCGTGAGGCCGCCAGATATTCTTTGACGGTCATCGTGGTAACGTCGCCGACGCCACGTTCATCCAGATTGCCGGAGGTCAAATGATGATCCTTATGGTTCTTCGTCCAGGCATAGTAGGGTGTGAAGCTGAGCAGACCACCGAGTCGACCCCAAAAGCGATTAGCGCGTTGTGATTTAAAAAAGGAACCATGTCCGCAGTCGTGAAAGATAATGAAGATGCGGATCAGAAAGCCGGCCGCCAGAATCGTCAGCGGCAGGGTCAGCCAGAAGCTGACCTGTAGTGTGTAATACATGGCGACCACCAGCGCCAGATACGGCAGATAGGAGTTAACCAACTGCCAGATAGCGCGCGCACGGTCTGCTTTCTGGAAACGAGCGACGACTCTGGTAGGTCTTAGATAACGATCACGCTTGTCATTGCCTGACTGGCCAGCCTGCATAATCCTCCTCGGGGAATTGAATACTCATCCGTTGCGGCCCGATAAAGATACGGCAATTGGGGGGATTTACTTGTGATGATTTTGCCGCCGGCAGCAGTCTGCGACGCTGCGTTTCGCCGGACGGATTTCCGGCAGAATCACGCCTCAGCTATGACAGCCGGCACCCTTCCCGCTCAAAGAAGTTCACTTGCTAATCGGCGAAGACATACCATCTCGTAAAGAGATGGTAGGCGACACTCGCCTCCTGCCACCACTCCGGAAACCTCTCATTGGTGCTGAAGCTGCCCACGAGAAGAACTTCATCTCCGGCCTCTTTGAAGTACCAAAAGCGACTGCTGTAGGACCAGTCGTTTGGCGGATGCCAGCTCTCCTGCACCAGGAAGGTAAGTCGGTCAGCCACCATCCAGGCATAGATATTAGGCTCACCATAAGAGTAATAGTAGCGGCCGTCCTGGACCCAGCGGGCGTCTGGCAGCGCCTCAGTGAAGATCGTGTCGAGAACATCGCAATTGAGCCGGCCCTTGAATCGGATGGTCAACCAGGAGAGATCATCAATGTCATGTATGTTCTCATAGACTCCGGCGACATTGTAAAGTTCCAGGAGCGAGTCCAACTCATAGAAGGTGCTTTCTAGATACCTGGCTTTCTGGTCCTCAGAAAGGCCAATTGCAACTCCGGCGTAAGCATAGGGCAGCAGCAGCCTGGTTTCGACCTGCGGGACAGCATCGCGCCAACTCTCGCGCAGGGTATTCAAACCATCGTGGACTCGGTTATAAAGGTCGACCGGAGCCATCAGTTCGCCGGATATCCAGAGCGCGGCATGCTCGGCTTCCCGATCCGCAAAGGGCTCCCGTCGCACCTGGTTCCAGAGTTCCTGGTAGGAATCGAAGCTCGCTTTTGGTTCGCAGCTATTGTCGTCGCATGCCAGAAGCAGAGCCAACAGAATTGCCGGAATGACAGCGAAGCGCCCCATAGGTTGACCTTCTTTCGCAAGAGTGCCCTTGTCTCAGCAGTAATCTAATGAAAGAGCTGAATTCGTCAAGCCAAAGTCGAGGCTGCACCGGCTGGTGGCCAGGAAGTACGTGCAGCGCCTCAACTGGAGGATTCGCTTGATCCGCCGGCAAGCCTGTGCAGGTGTTGGACGAAGAGCCGCTGGGCGAAGCGCCTATCTTAAGCTCGCCTGGTTATTATCCGATTACAATACCAGGGGGCTTAAGGGCGAATGCGGAGATCTGCGCGATGAAGTTGCTGGTAGTTTTGGGATCGGCCCTGGGCGGCTGGCTCGGCTGGTGGCTCGGGATGCATATCGGCATTATGACAGCGCTGGTCGTCAGCTCTGTCGGCACCGGTGTCGGTCTCTATCTCACCCGTCGCTTTATGCAAGGGCTAGAATAGCCCGCCGACCAGTATAGCGGCTCTCTTCCCCGACAAAAGCAAAATCCTCCAAGACTCCGGGCGCAGCCAAAGTCTGGCAATCGCGCTCTTGATTCAGTTGTACGACAGTGACTTGCTGTATAATCTCTGAATTCGGAGACCCGCCGGAAGCGAATTACTGGAAAAACAGGTAAGTGAAAAAAATAACAAGGCCTGAGCGATTAGGCTTGTATTTCTGGGGGCTTATCACTATTTTTCTGGCTGAGTTTGGTATAACTCGGGCTAAATCTGTGCTGTTTTCAGGGGTCAGCTCCGGCAGCAAAGCTCGACGCAAAAGCTCTTGGTAGAGTATAGCTTGAGTCAGAGTGTCAGGATCAAGCCCAAGGAGCTCAAGATGTTCGCAATGAGAGCCAATAAATAGGATTTGATTGGTTTTTATTTTGGCTGACATTGTGAAATAAGTAACATACTCAAGCCGGCTTGACTGAAAACCGAGTAGTAAATGAGCGCCCTTAGCAAGCAATTGAGCGAATTACTCAGCGCCAAACAGCAGGCAATCGTCGCCCGCTGGCGGGACGCCATCATTCGCACCTATCCGGAGGACACCGCCAAATTCCTCAAGAGCGGCAAAGACCGGTTCAGCAATCCGGTCGGCCACAGTATTGCGCAGGAATCGGAGGC
>JBDRQZ010000376.1:0-2703 GCA_043826025.1 bacterium
CACTTCGCCCGCGAGTTGATTTTCTCCGCTTCGATTCCCCCGGCGGCGGCCGCGGCGGTGCTGGCGGCGTTGGAAATCATCAAGGCGGAACCGGAACGACGCGAGCGTCTCTGGGCGATCACCCATCGCGTGCATAAGGAACTTAAGGGTCTTGGCTTCAATATCGGTGCCACCCAGACTCCGATTGTGCCAATCTACATCGGCGATGATATGCAGTGCTTCGGTGTCTGGAAACAACTGACCGAAGCCGGCATTTTCGCCAATGCGATTATCGCCCCCGCGGTGCAGCCGGGGCATGCGCTCCTGCGCACCAGCTACACCGCTAATCACACCGACGCGCAAATCGACCGGGTGCTGGAGACCTTCGCCGCCATCGGCAAAGAAGCAGGCTTGATTCCCGCCGCCGTCTAGCGCGCCCAGCCATCGTGACATGAATCCCGAACAGATTCAAATCGATGAGGTCAGGAGCGGCTCTGACCTGAAGCGCTTCATCAAGTTCCCCTGGCAGATTTATTCCGGTAACGCGAACTGGGTGCCGCCGCTGTTGGTGGATCGTTATGAGTTTTTCGACCGTGCGAAGAATCCCTTCTATCGCCATGCGGAGGTCAAACTCTACCTGGCGCGCTATCAGGGCAAGGTGCTGGGTCGGATTGCGACCTGTGTCAACAACGCCTACAACGAACATCATCAGGATCGCGTCGGTGCCTTTGGCTTTTTCGAAGTCATCGACAACTACGATGTCGCCTATCGCCTGCTCAAGACGGCGATGATCACCCTGGCGGGCAGGGGCATGGCGGTGATGCGGGGGCCGCTCAACTTTTCGACCAACCATGAGTGTGGCCTGCTGATCGATAGTTTCGACTTGCCGCCGGTGGTGATGATGACCTACAACCCGCCGTATTATGTCGATTTCTTCGAGCGCTTCGGTCTGAAGAAGTGCAAAGACCTCCTGGCTTTTCAACTCACCAAGGAGCAGTTGCCGGGTGAGCGTATCCGCAATGTGGTGGAACGTATTCGGCAGCGTTCGGGAGCGACCTTTCGCAAACTCAATATGCGCGATTTCGATAATGAAGTGCGGCGCTGCATTGAGATCTTCAACGATGCCTGGCAGGATAACTGGGGCTACGAACCGCTCAGCGAGGCGGAGACCAATCATATCGCCAAGAACCTCAAGCAGATTGTCGACCCCGATCTGGTCAGGTTTGCCGAGATCGATGGCAAGACCGTCGGTTTCTCACTGGCGCTGCCTGATGTTTATCAGGCGCTGATCAAGCTTAATGGCAGGCTGCTGCCGTTTGGCATCTTCAAACTGCTCTGGCACACCAAGGTCCGCAACAAGATCGATCAGGTCCGCGTAGTGCTGATGGGGGTTAAGGCGGAGTATCGCAAGCGGGGCATCGATAACTGCTTCTATCTGGATACCATTGATATCGGGATCGGCAAGGGCTACCGGACCGGGGAATTGTCCTGGATTCTGGAAAACAATGACCTGATGATCTCCGCTATCGAACGGCTCGGCGGCAAACGTTATAAGACCTATCGTATCTATGAGTCGCCGCTGATCGGCGGTAATCTTCAGGGCAACGCGTAGACGTTGCTCATCTCCCAGCCATCGACTCGCCAGCTATCGCCCTCCCGAACGACATAGAAAGTCGCGCGGTCGTTCTGTTGCTGGCCGACGATGTTCGTGAAGCTGAGTTTCGCGACGAACCGGGCGGTGCTGGCGCCGATCCGTTGCGACTCCATCTGCCAGCCCCGCAGGTCGCGATGGCTGTCGGTAAAATATGAATGATACCCCACCGCGTTGCGGATGCCATGCTCCTGTAGCTTGTACTTGGCATCGCTGGAGAGCAGCAGATAAACCGCTGCGCCATTGCCGATCTTCCAGTTGTTCAGGTAGCGCTCGATGACGGTGGCGGGATCGGAAGTGTCAGGGCTGAAGGCGCGATAGAGGGCGAACCCTCCGAGGGCCAGTAGTGTCAGGAATAGTAAAGATCGCCCATTCATATTAGGTCCTTGTCGCCTCAGTTCGCGCCTTCATCTAAGGTGTCGGAACTGACCAGCCCTATAACTTAGCTGATTTGCCAGATTGTCCTCATATCGGACCAGATTAGTTCATTATTCTTACAGCCGGAGCGGCTCTGCCCTAAATTATTGCGCAGAAAAGACACATCCAACTTGACTAAGCAGCCGATCATCCGAATAATAGAGAGCTAGGATTGAGAACCCACCCCCCAAACCGGCGGGGCGTGGGGTATTTGTGTTTGGTCGCCGGTGAGTGAAGAACTAATGCAGAGCAGTAAGCTGTTGCGCCGCATATTCAAGAAGGCTCCCCAGGTGGAGGAGTTTCTCGCGCACCTCCAAGGCCGCGAGACCATCCAGCTTGCCGGGCTGGCCGGTTGCGGTGCGGCAATGCTGGCCGCCGAGATTCTGGAAAACTGCCGGACTCCGCTCTTGCTCATCCTGCCGACCGAGCGCCTGGTAGATCGCATGGTTGCCGACCTGCGGGAGATCGTCGAACCGCAACAGGTCGCCGGCTTCCCCGATTGGGGTATGCATCCTTATTCCTGGCTGGCGCCGGCCACCGAAAATGTGGCCCAGCGGCTGGAGACAATCTACCGGCTCAAGAGCAACGGCCCCGCAATCATTGTGGCCACTCCCGATGCACTGCTCACACCGACAATTGCGCCCACTGACCTGGAG
>JBDRQZ010000377.1:0-2124 GCA_043826025.1 bacterium
GGAAAGCGAGGGCAGGGATGTGGTGGAGTTGATTGCCGGAGCCCGCGAGGAGGCTGCGACCAAGAGCAAGGCCAAAAAGCGCAAGGAGGCGTCAAAATGAGCTTCAAACGCAGGCATTTGCTCGGCCTTGAAGAGCTTGACGCCGGCGAGATCATGACGATTCTCGAAACGACCAAGGTTTTCCGAGAGGTGCTCGACCGGCCGATCAAAAAGGTCGCGCCCTTGCAAGGGATGACCGTCGTCAATCTCTTCTTTGAGCCCTCCACCCGCACGCGGCTTTCATTTGAACTCGCCGAGAAGCGGCTCTCCGCCGACATCGTCAATTTCACCTCGGCGACCTCCTCGGTGAAGAAGGGCGAGACCCTGAAAGACACGGTGCGCAACATCGAGGCAATGAAGATCCACATGATCGTCATCAGGCATGCCTCCTCCGGCGCGCCCTGGTTTTTGACTCGCTTCTGCGAAGCCAAGGTCATCAACGCCGGCGATGGTCAGCATGAACATCCGACCCAGGGTCTGCTCGATCTCTTTTCGATCTGGCAGCGCTATGGTTCCTTTGAGGGACTGAGAGTGGTGCTGATGGGTGATGCCAAACACTCCCGCGTGATCCGCTCCAATATTTGGGGTCTGAGGAAGCTCGGCGCTTCGGTCGCGGTCTGCGGACCGCCGACCCTGTTGCCGGTCGAGTTGGAGAAAATGGGAGTCGATGTCTACACCAATGTCGACGCGGCTCTGGATGGGGCCGACGTTGTCAATGTCATGCGCATTCAGCTCGAACGTCAGAAAGCCCGGCTGCTGCCCTCGCTGCGCGAGTTCACGACTTTGTTCGGCATCACCAGGGAGCGGCTAAAGCGGCTCAATAAGAATTACACGATCATGCACCCGGGACCGATAAACCGAGGCATCGAAATGTCGAGCGAAGTAGCCGACGGCGATCACTCGATCATTCTCGATCAGGTCACGAACGGCGTTGCGGTGCGGATGGCGGTGCTCTATCTGCTGGCGGGAGGTGAGAAGCGCGATGACTCGTAAAGTAAAACTGATCAAGAATGGGACTCTGATTCTTCCCGACCGCGACGAGCCGGTAGTCGGCGATCTCCAGATAGCTGGCGGCAAGATCGCGAAAGTCGAGCTGCGGGATGGCAGACGCAGGGGCAGCGACGGCAGCGCCAAGGGCGCCGAAGTCATCGATGCCAAAGGTCTGATGGTGTTGCCCGGGTTGATCGATATGCATGTTCACCTGCGCGAGCCGGGTGAGGAAGGTTCCGAGACGATTGCTTCCGGCACTGCGGCGGCGGCCGCCGGCGGGATCACCGCCGTGGCCTGTATGCCCAACACCTATCCGCCGACCGACAATCAGGAATCGGTGCTCTTCATCAAACAGCGAGCTGCCAATTGTCCGGCGCGCGTCTACCCGATTGGCGCAATCACCAAGGGGCGCGAGGGCACGGAGATAGCCGAAATCGGTGAGATGATTGAGATCGGCGCGGTGGCGATCAGCGATGACGGAACGCCGGTCAAAGACGCAGTCATGATGCGGCGCGCGCTCGAGTACGCCGGGATGTTCGATATCCCGGTGATCAGCCACAGCGAAGACCTTAGTCTTGCCGGTGACGGTGTCATGCATGAAGGCTACGAATCAACGCGTCTGGGCATGGCGGGCATTCCGGCGGTCGCCGAAGAGGTCTGTGTCGCGCGTGATCTGATACTCGCCAAATGCGTCGGCACCCATCTGCACATCGCGCATGTTTCGACGAAGGGTGCTGTCGAACTGATTCGGCAGGCCAAACGCGAGGGTGTGCGAGTCACGGCGGAGGCGACTCCACACCACTTTTCATTGACCGACAAACTGATCGGCGAGGAATTCGACACCAACCTCAAGATGAACCCGCCGCTGCGGACACGGGAGGATATCGACGCGATCATCGCCGGACTCGCGGATGGCACGATCGACTGCATTGCCTCCGATCATGCGCCTCATTCGACCGAGTCCAAGGATGTCGAGTTCGATCAGGCGCCGAACGGCATTGTCGGCCTGGAGACGATTGTCGGACTGGCGATCACCAATCTGGTGCGCAAAGGTCATCTGACCTGGAATGATCTGGCGCGCAAGATGTCACAGGA
>JBDRQZ010000378.1:0-2592 GCA_043826025.1 bacterium
TGTTTATCTGTCCACGCGGCAGTTCGTAGTAGTAGGCGATACCCATCTCGTAAGGGATCTTCTTGGCGCGCAGGCTCTCCTCGGTCTCGCCGACATAGGAAACCTCGGGAATCGTGTAGATCCCAAACGGCAACAGACTCCCGAGGGAGCAGGAATCGGAGCCCAGAAATGCCGCTCGCGCCGCCAGCCTTCCCTGATCGGCTGAGGTTGAAGCCAGCGAGGGGAATCCGATCACATCGCCGACTGCGAAGATATTCTCGATCTCCGTGCGATACTCATGGTTGACCTCAAGCAGCCCGGTCTCAGTCGGTCGCAGACCGACATGCTTTAGTCCCAGATCATGAGTATTGCCGATGCGGCCGGCTGCCACCAATAGCACTTCGCTGCGCAGCTCTTTGCCCGACTCCAATCTGACAGTCACGCCGTCACGGTCCTCGCTGATCTCCTGATGCCGCGCGCCGAGGAGCATCTCAATACCATCATTGCGCATCTGTCCGAACAGCCGGTCGGCAAACGCATGGTCAAGAAAGGGCAGCATCCGCTGCTGGCGATCTATCAGAGTTACCGAAATCCCCAGCTTTGAAAAAATACTGGCCCACTCGCAGCCGATCACGCCACCACCCAGAACCAGCATCTTCCGAGGTATCCGCTGCAACAGCAGAATCGATTCCCCGTCGAAAATCCGGCCCGCCTCATAGTCGAGGCCCGGCAGCCGCCGTGGTCGGGTACCAACGGCAATGATTACGATGTCGGTTTCCAGAGTCGCGAGACTCTGGTTATCAGCGATGACCTCAATGTGGTTCCGGTCGACAAACTGCCCCCGACCGCCAAACACCGTGATACCGTTGCGTCGCAGGTTGCGCTCGATGACTTCCAGTTCACTCTTGACAACGATATTCTTCCGATGCATCAGTTCCTGGACACTCACTCCCTCGCGGAGAGAGAGATTAATCCCATAGAATGAGCGCTTACGCAAACCGTCATAGAACACCGAGGTCTCACGCAGAGTCTTGGAGGGCAGGGTGCCGGTATGAACGCAGACACCGCCGACCACCGAGCGTTTTTCGACGAGCGCCACACGCTTGTTCAGTTTGGCGGCTTGAATCGCCGCGCGTTCGCCGGCCGGTCCGGAGCCGATCACAACCAGGTCGAATCTATCAGTCTGCATTATTCCTTTTCTTTCCAGAGTAACGCACGCGTGACTGCAACAGCGCAGCCCTGATTATAGAGCATTTACGAGAGCTCCACAACTGGGATTTGCCCGCCGAGAGGCTCTCTGTGGCTTCCCGTAGTCGTCATAACTTTTTGTCCGCCATTGCTTTTCTACTCGATTATTTTCATTGCGCCACGTAGTAGTATTAGTTATACTGATTAATTGCTCAAGGCAGCAATCCGTTGTTTTGGGTCGAGATGGAGAATGACTAAGAGTGTTTTTCAGGAAGAATTGGAACGTCGCTTGAGCGCGCTGGTGGAACCGGTAATCGCCGAGGCGGGCCACGAGTTGGTTGAGTTGCAATATGTTAGACGCAAGTCCAGCTCGCTGATCCGGGTTCTGCTGGATCGAGTCGGCGGAATTACGCTGGCTCAATGTGCAGAAACATCGCGACGGATCGCGTATGTACTCGAAGTCGAGGACCCGATTGAAGAGCGTTACGTGCTTGAGGTCTCCTCTCCGGGGCTCGATCGTGAATTGACAACCGCTGCCGACTTTCGGCGCAAGATCGGAGAGAGGGTGCGACTGTTCCTCAAGAACTCCGTTGCTGCGACTGAGATTGAAGGCAAGCTGGACAAGGTTGATGGTGACCGCCTCTCTCTGGAAACGGAGTCGGGGCGACAGGAAATCGCTCTAGCGGACTTGCTCAAGGGGAAGATCGTCTACTGAGTCGAGGAGAAACTAATGGAATTTGATGTGCTGGAAGCGCTAAATCAGATCGCCGCGGAAAAGAACATGGAGATCGACGAGGTCATCGAGACTCTCAAGGCCTCTCTGGTTGCTGCCGCCAAGAAGAAATATGGCGAGGAAGAGAACATTGTCGTCAACCTCGACCGACGCTCCGGCGAAATCGCTGTCCACGTCATCAAGACTGTGGTTGAAAAAATAACCGAACCGCAAACCGAAATCTCTCTGGACGATGCCAAAGAGATGGATGAGTCGGCGGAAGTCGGCGATGAGATGGAGATCTTTCTGCCGCTCGAAGAGTTCGGCCGCAACGCAATTGCCAACGCCAAGCAGATGCTGATTCAAAAGGTCCGCGAGGCTGAGCGTGAGACAGTCTACAACGAATATATCAAGAAGGTCGGTGAGCTGGTAACCGGTACGGTGCAGCAGGTCGACAAGGGCGATATTATTATCAATATTGGCCGTGCCGAGGCAGTGATGCCTTCGCGCGAACAAATCACTAAAGAGAAATACCGGCAGGGCGACCGGATTCGGGCGCTGATTCAGGAAGTGCAGAGACAGTCGCGCGGTCCTCAGGTCGTGCTGTCTCGCGCCAGCGATCAGTTTATCCACCGACTCTTCGAATTGGAAGTGCCGGAAATCTTCGAGCGGATCATTGAGATTCGGGCCATCGCTCGTGAGCCGGGAGAACG
>JBDRQZ010000379.1:0-3506 GCA_043826025.1 bacterium
TCTTCCCGCAGCGGGATAACCCTGCCGTGCTGATCGCCAGTGATATGTCCAATTCTCCACCATCCCCACAGTAAGGCTGAGGCAGGAAATGGTGAATGCCGCCTGCGAAATGGTCGATAACAACAGTGGGGTTACAAATGAAGACAAATCAGTCAAACCAGGATGGCGGATCATCGCCGGCCGATGCGGAAAGCCGCGTGCGTCTCGAACGCATCGAACTAGCCCGTCAGCGCATGTCGGCAGGCGAATATGATCGCCCCGAGGTCATCGAAACCGTCGTCGCAAAACTAATCTCGAGAATCGCTCATGATTGAAAGCACAGCCGTCGTCGGGGCAGCGACCCCGGAAGAAAAACTGAGGCGTCGAATGAGCAGCATCAGCAATCTGCCGACGCCACCTCTCGTTTTCAACCAGATCACCAAAGTCGTCAATGATCCCAGCACCTCGGTAGCTGAGGTCGCCAACATCATGGCGGAAGATCCGGCAATGAGCGCAAAAGTCCTGCGCCTCGCCAACTCCGCTTATTTCGGTGCTCGTCAGGAAATCACCCACATGCGCCAGGCCATCCTGCTGCTCGGCCTGGATGCCGTTAAGTCACTCGTGTTGTCGTCCTCAGTTTTCGACATGTTCAAAAAACACAAGATCGATGCCGAATACCAGGAACGCTTCTGGCGGCACTCGCTGGCGACCGCGCTCGGCGCCCGGCTGTGTGTCACCAGTCTCGAGGCTTTCAATCAGCTCGACCCGGAGGTTGCGTTTTCGGCAGGGTTGTTGCATGACCTGGGGAAGCTGATCATCTGCTGTTTCATGCCCGACGAGCACCGCCAGATTCTGTCTCGGCAGACGGTTTCTGAATACAGCACTTATGAGGTCGAGCGCGAAGTCATGGGCTTCTCCCATCCTCTGGTAGGTCGCCTGCTGGCCGAGAATTGGAAGCTGCCCCGCGCGATCCAGCATGCGATCGGCTGGCATCACGATCCCTGTCCGGAAAGCGATGAAGAGATCAACTACGCCCATGTCGTGCATCTGGCCGATTATCTTGCGCGCATGACTTTCGAGTCGGAGACGCTGAAGGCGGATGCCAGCACGGCGCTCAGACTATCGGTGCGTCAGCAAGTGGGTTTGACCAACGAAGTCATTGAGCATCTGGGTCAGGGTCTGCTGGATGCCTATAGTCGCAGCACGACCTTTATGCAGATGGCGCTCGCTGGCTGAAGCTCCTCTGAGTAGGCAGTTTTAGCTTTACACGGCAGTCGCGCCGGATTATCCTGTCGCGACATGATTTCTTCAGCTTACAGGTGTATGCCGGGTCCTCTCCCCAGGTTGGACGTCGGCTAATGGCGGTCACCGGGGTTCCATTCTATCGACTCGAACTCACCAAGAGTGAAATCGACTCAGTCCTTAAGGTCTTGAAATCGGGCTGGCTGACCAGTGGGCCGATTTGTCGCCAGTTCGAGGAGGAGTTTGCTCAGTACACCGGGAGTCCGCACGCGGTCGCGGTCAATTCCTGCACCGCGGCGCTTCATCTCTCTCTGGTCGCTGCCGGCGTCGGCCCCGGAGATGAAGTTATCACCTCGCCTTACACGTTCGTAGCCTCGGTCGAGGCGATTCTCCACGCCGGCGCCAAGCCGGTCTTCGTCGACACCGAAAAATCATCATTCAACCTCGATCTCGAGCGGGTACCTGATAAGATCACCACACGGACCAAAGCGCTGATGCCGGTCCATATTGCCGGACTGCCCTGTGATCTGCGGCGGTTGGCGCGGCTGCGACGTGAGCAAAAGCTGATAATTGTGCATGATGCAGCGCATGCGCTGGGGGCGGCGGCAGCCGGACGGCAGGTTGGCTCTACCAGCGATTTCACCTGTTTCTCATTCTATGCCACGAAAAACCTCACCACCGGCGAGGGTGGCATGGTGACCTGCAGCAAGCGGCAGGCTGATCGCGTTCGATTGCTCTCACTGCATGGCATGTCGAAGGGCGCCTGGGGCCGCTATCGGGTTGGCGGCAGTTGGCAGTACCAGATTCGCGAGTTGGGGTACAAGTACAATCTTGCCGATCTCAACGCCGCCCTGGGATTGGCACAGTTGCGACGCTTCGAACGGATTCAAGAGAGTCGTCGGCAGGCAGTCGCCTGGTACGGGGAGTACTTGCGGGATGTCGAGGAACTCGAACTGCCGGTGGAGCCCCAGGGTGTGACGCACGCCTGGCATCTCTATATCATCCAGCTACGGCAAGGTGGCGAGCGCCGCCGCAACCAGGTGATTGAGCGGTTGCGGCAGGCAGGAATCGGCACTTCGGTCCACTTCATTCCGCTCACCCTCCAACCATACTATCGCAAGACCTTCAAGCTCTCACCGGAGCAGTTTCCCAACGCGCTGCGCCACTACCAGACGGCGATCACGCTGCCACTTTTCGCCGGTCTCAGAAAGGCCGAAGTGCAGTATGTGGCGCAGCAACTCAAGCGCAGCCTCTCGCAGAGCTAACTGGAGCGGGAGTCGACCGAGTGGGTAGGGCGATCGAGTTGGTACTTGCCGCCATCCTGGTGGTAGTCAGCTTACCCCTCACGCTGCCGATCCTGATCGCCTTGCTGATAGCCTCTCCCGGCAATCCCTTCTTCTCACAGACCCGGATTGGACATTTGGGCGAGCCCTTTAATCTCCTGAAGTTTCGCACGATGTGTCCCGGGGCAGGCGGGAGCAGTCTGACCGTCGGCGACGATGGACGCGTCACCGCCATCGGGCGTTTCCTGCGACGCTTCAAACTGGATGAGATTCCGCAGCTCTGGAATATCCTTTGCGGCCAGATGAGCTTCATCGGACCGCGGCCCGAAACCGAGGAGTTCGTCCGCGGTTACACGACTGAACAGCGGCAGATTCTCCGGTACAAGCCCGGCCTCACCGATCCCGCGTCACTGAAGTACCGCTATGAAGCTGAACTACTGGGGAGCGAGACCGACCCGCAAGCGGCCTACCGAGAGCGGATTCTGCCGGACAAAATAGCTGTCTCGCTGGAGTATCAGCGACGCCGCACTCTGGCAAGCGATCTTCTCATCCTTGGCAAGACAGTGATCGCGGTCTTCCAGTCAGACTCAGCGCTGACGCGGTAGAAGCCACTCCAGTTCGTTCCGGAAATCCTTGACGATTCGGTTGCGGTCAGGACCGTGACATCAACGCCGCGCTTGGCAAAACGGGTGGCGATTCCCGGGACGCGGTTCTGGGGGGCGCCGATCTCGGGAGGATAGTACTGGATTAGGAAGACCGCATGCATCTTCTTGAGTTCCCTCGCCTGACTCTCCGGCCCCGAACGACTGATAAGCAGTAAGGCTGCCCGGTAGAGTTCCACAAGGCAAGCACTTTTTGTCGGGGATAGTGTAACTTCTTCTGTGTAAAATAGGAGTTGCTTGGCTAAAGCAATCGGGTACATCCAATTTAGCAGGTTTTTGAAGGAGGTACCCGATGCGAGAAATGGATTTCTCGGAGAGCAATTTGTTTAATCGTTGGTGC
>JBDRQZ010000380.1:0-3623 GCA_043826025.1 bacterium
GGTTCTCACTCATCGGACTACCGACTGCCAGCACGATTTCACCGACCTGCAACTCATCGCTGTTGGAGACCGGAATCGCCGGCAGATCATCGGCCGGAATGCGGATCACGGCGATATCGGTGTGGGGATCGACCCCGACAACGCTCGCCACATAGCGCTTGCCGCTATAGGTTCGCACATAGATACTGTCCGCCCCATCCACCACATGATTGTTGGTGAGAATCAGGCCGTCAGACTTGATAATCACACCGGAACCGAGCCCGCGCTGATGGAACTCCCGCTGGGGCTGCTGTGGTTGACCATTCGGTCGGCCAAAGAAATACTCAAAGAATGAGGGGTCACCGAATGACATACTGGGAGCCTCCAGCACCCGTTCGGTCGAGACAGTGACTACCGCCGGACGCACCTGGTCGGCGATATCGATGTAGGCCTGGTTCAGATCGCGTAGCGTATTAATCGGTCGATCCTGACCGGCGTTTACTGAGGCATAGCCTTCCTTGACATTGAACACGAACACCGAAACTACCGCCAGCACCATCACCGCCAGTACTAACAGGAGGGACTTCCTCGTCACCTGATAGGACAACTTTCGTTCAGACATAGCAAATCTCCTTGCCATTGTGGTTAACTCTTAAATTCGCGCTATTTGCGCGGTTGGCTCGACAACGCGAGCCTGCCAATATTTCAGCAGCCGATAACCGGCCAGCTTGATCCAGTCATTAAGGAAGAGCCAGGCGAGGGAATAGCCCCAGACCACCAAGGCCCACTTCCAGCCCAAGGGCGTCATTAGGAGCCCGTAGACGGCGAGTCCGGTCGCCAGCAGCTTCGTCGAGAGGGCTGTCCAGAACAGGGCGCCGGAAGGCCGCGAGCGCCAGAAAGGTCCTCTGGTTCTGGTCACAAAGATTGTCAGGTGACCCGCCACGGCGAGTTTGAGAAACATCAGTGACTGCAAGGTTGCCTGATCCAGATGAAAAACCATCTTACCCAAAAGAAAGAGGCCGAACGAGGCCAGTACGCCGGTGATTCCCAACAGCGTCGCCATCCCCAACACCTCCTGCATGTGCCAGGCAACCGGTCGACGAGCCGACGGTGCGCGGTCGAAAGCGATTGAGAGGATGGGACCATCGTTGAGCAATGCCAGCAGCACTATCATCAGAGCAGTCACCGGATAGAAATTAAAGGCGATGATTGAAAGGGTCATGAACAACAGGACCCGGATCGTCTCGGCAATGCGATAAATCGCGTAGCTTGTCATGCGGCGGAAAATCCTCCGGCTCAGGCGAATGGCATCGATAATCACCGAGAGTCCGGGACTGAGCAGCACCATGTCCGCAGCCGCGCGGGCGGCATCGGTAGCGCCGGAGACTGCGATTCCGGCATCGGCCTTCTTGAGCGCCGGCGCATCATTGACACCGTCACCGGTCATCCCGACAATGTGGCCCCGCTTCTGGAGCGCCTCCACAATTCGATACTTGTGTTCGGGAAAGACCTGCGCGAAACCGTCGAATTCATCGAGTTGTCGCAGCGCGGCAGCGGACATCTCGTCGTCCGACTCCGGCAACAACCGGGCATCCTGCAGTTTGTCGCTTAAGCCGATCTGTCTGGCGATCTCCCGGGCAATTGCCAATTGATCGCCGGTGACCATCTTGACTTTGACACCCAGTTCTTGAGCGCGCTTGATGGTTGTTGCGGTATCTTCACGCGGCGGATCGTAAAGCGGAATCACCCCGAGGAACTGCCAAAGCCCGGCGGCATCGGTGCGCGCCACCCCCAGTGAGCGAAAGCCCCGGACAGCGAATTCCTCAACCGCCCGCTCGACCTCGGCGCGAATCTGCGCCGCGTTGTCCGCCATTTCGAGCACCACCTGGGGCGCGCCCTTGGCGACCCTGAAGCTGTGGCCCTCATGATCGCGGACCTCCGCCTCGCTGCGTTTGTGCACCGGGTCGAAAGGAACGAAATGAATGACCTCATAGTCCTGCAGTGACACCTGATCCGGCAGTGCCGAAAGCACTGCCGAATCGATGGCGTCCTGATCCTCGGCACGCGACGCCAGGGCGGCGGCGAGAATCACCTCACTCGCTGAGTGAGCATCTATATGGAAAGGCTCCGAGATCGTCAGACTGTTTTTGGTCAGTGTGCCGGTCTTGTCGGAGCACAGGATGTCGATTCCAGCCAGCTCTTCGATGGCGGCCAAACGCGTCACAATGGCCTGCTTCTTGGCGAGCTTGCGGGCGCCGACCGCCATGGTCACCGACAACACCGCCGGCATTGCCACGGGCACCGCGGCGATGGTCAGGACCAGAGCGAACTCCAGCGTCGTGAGCAGACTGTCGCCTCGGAGCAAAGCGACCCCGAGAATCAGGATCACCAGCGCGAGCGCAATCACGATCAGATAGTTGCCAATTCTGAGCACTGCGCGCTGAAAGTGACTGACATTGTGCGCGGTGTCCACCAGTTTGGCAGTCTGCCCGAAATAGGTATCGCGACCTGTAGCGATGACCTGGGCGTCGGTCTCACCTTCACGGATGATCGAGCCGGAATAAATAGTCTCGCCAGACTCATGCGCAATCGGCAGTGACTCACCGGTCAGAGCCGATTGATCGACCATCACCGGATCATCGCCGCGCAGCTCAGCGTCGGCGGGCACGATATCGCCGAGCCGCAGCCGAATCAGATCGCCGGGCACCAATTCGCGCGCCGCAATCTGAAGCCAGGCGCCATCACGTTTGACCCGCGCGCGCAGCGCCAGATTCGCCTGCAAGGCGGCGACCGCATTGCCGGCCTGGAACTCCTCCCAGAACGCCACCAGACCATTCATGACCAGCAGGACCAGCACGATCACAAAATCGGCCCAGTGCTTGACCAGCGCCGACAACACCGCTGCAGCCTCGATCATCCAGGGAATCGGGCCCCAGAAGTAGGAGAGAAACTTCAAGAGCGGTCTGCTGCGCTTCTTCTCTAGTTCGTTGAAGCCATGCTGCTGCAACCGGAGTGCAGCTTCCTGTTGACTCAAACCGGTGGCTGCTGTCTGTACCGGCGGACTTTGCAGGTCGGCAGCCGTGGTTGCGGGCAGGCTGCTCGCATCTGTTAGGTTCGTTCCTTTCATGGCGATACAGCCAGCTTAACTGGTCGCCACCCCGGAGTTCTTCTCTGCGTCCGCGGTCAGCGATTCCAAAGCCCGCTTGGCGGTCATCGGAAAAGGTTCAAGCGGTTCCAGACTGCGCAGTTCATCGACTACCCGCTGCACTCGTGGCTCCAGCAAGTGTTTGCGTTCGAGTGCGTGCAGCACATGATGCGCTCCCTGCCTGAGGTAGAGGGAGCCATAACTAGCGGTCAGCTCACCGAGAATCGGCACGACCGCGTCAGGGCCAAGTGCAATCAGGGCCTCGGCCGCCAGCCATTGCACTTCAAATCGCTCATCCATCAACGCCTTCACTAAGGCCGGCGCGGTGGCGGGGTCCTTTATATTCGCCAGGGCTTTGGCCGCTTCCCATCTCACGTTTTCATGCTGATCGCCGAGGGCTTGCGCCAGCAGCGGCGAAGCCTCATTACCCAACTTCTCGAGTTCGTGTCGGGCTTCGCGCCGCACCATGCCATCTTTGAGGGCCAATTGAGCGATCAAC
>JBDRQZ010000381.1:0-5553 GCA_043826025.1 bacterium
CGATGTTGGTAATCACGCTCAGTCGAGGTTGCAGGATATTGGTGGCATCAAGCCGACCCCCCAAGCCTACCTCCGTGACGGCGATCTCAACATGCCGCCGCTGAAAGTGCCAGAAGGCCAGCGCAGTAGCGATTTCAAAGAATGTGATCCGGGCCTCGCGGATGAACTTGTGGTGCCCACCAACAAAGCGCGCCAGCGAGCGCTTGTCGATCAGGCCGTCAGTAGTGCGAAAACGCTCACGAAAGTCTACCAAATGCGGCGAGGTGAACACGCCGGTGCGATATCCAGCCTCTTTGAGAGTACTGAACAGCATCGCCGCAACCGAGCCTTTGCCATTAGTGCCCGCGATATGAATTGCCTGAAAGGAATTCTGCGGATTGCCCAGATGGTCGAGCATCCGGGTGATATTCCCGAGGCCCATCTTGATGCCGAACAATTCGAGACTGTAAATGAAGTTTAGCGCGTCGTGGTAACGCATATATTTTAGTCGGTCAGATAATCGATCAACAGGCTGACTGTGCTGCGCAGTTCATGGCGGTGGACGATCTTGTCGAGGAAACCATGCTTGAGGAAGAATTCAGAGCTTTGGAAATCATCGGGCAACTTCTCACCGATAGTCTGCTCGATCACCCGCCGTCCGGCAAAACCCAAGAGCGCTCCCGGCTCGGCAATCACAAAATCGCCCAGCGAGGCATAGCTGGCCATCACGCCGGCGGTGGTCGGATTGGTCAGGACCGAGACGAATGGTATCTTGGCTTGCTCCAACTTGGCCAGCAAGACCGAGGTCTTGGCCATCTGGAGTAGTGAGAGAATCCCCTCCTGCATGCGCGCACCACCTGAGCAAGAGACCAGAATCAAGGGCAAGCGAAGCTCCAGCGAGCGCTCAATCGTGCGCGCGATTTTCTCACCGACCACACTACCCATGCTACCACCGATAAAGGCGAAGTTCATCACCCCAATCGAGATCCCTCGACTGTTGAGCTTTGCCAACCCGCAGATCACCGCATCATTCAACCCGGTCTTCTTCCGCGCGGCGCTGATCCGCTCAGGATACTTTTTGGAGTCTCTGAACTTTAGCGGGTCGAGTGAGACCAGATTGCTGTCATACTCCTCAAAACTGCCCTTGTCAGTGAGAATCTCCAAATAGTCGGTGTGCTTGATCCGGAAATGATGCGAGCAATTGCGGCAGACCCAGAGCGCCTTCTGCAATTCCTTAACGTAGATGATCTCGCCGCAGGAATCGCACTTGGTCCAGAGACCATCGGGAATATCCCGCCGCGTTGTCGGCGCCGGCTTGGGTTGACGTTTAAACCATTCCATTGTCAGACTTTCATCTCCAGGGACATAGTATATGAATCCTCGACCGGATGGGAATAGAAATCTGACCTTTGCACCAGAATGGTGAACCCGTAGCGTTCGTAAAAGCTTATCGCTCCATGATTTGAAACTCGAACATCAAGTAGAATCAGGAATTTATTGCGGCGACGCAAACGATAGCAGAGCTCATCGAGCAGTGCCCGGCCAATCCCGCGTGAACGGGCCTCCGCGGTAACTGCGATGTTGGCGATATAGCCATAGTTGTCGACCGCCAGACAATCGAGGTAACCGATACATTTCTGACCTTGCCTGACGGCGAGCGTGATAATCAGCTTGTTATTGATGTCGCTCTCAAAAGCTTTGCGACTCCATGCATCGGTAAAGGACGCAGCTTCAATCTCCAGGACCTGATCGAGATCGCTTTCTTTCAGCTCGCCGATTGTAATTGGCGGCTCGGCCTGCTCAGCCAGACGCTCAGGTTGCGATCTGACCAGATAGTTGAGATCGACAGCCAGCGGATCGAGCTGCTCGAAATCCTCGCGGTGAGCGCCAAAGAGCAGCGCCAGTTCTCCGCCGCTGCAAGTCGCGGGCTCGCGCAGTTTTAGTTCATAACCGGGGCCGCGCTTGCGGGCCTCCCGAACCAGCCGCTCGGCGCCCGGCCCGGCGAAACGAGCCTCGCGGCGATAACCGATTATCTCGGCAAGAGTCTCCACTGCGATCGCTTGAGAATTCGCAGAAATGAAGAACTGATCGGCGCGACAATGGATCGCGATTACCGGCGAAGGACTTTCGGATTTGAGCCAGAGCCGATAGAGCAGATGCGGTTTGGCAGTCAGAATCGGCTTGTGCCAGGCCTGCGCGAGGCCCATGAGCGCAGCGGCGCCGACCCGCAGCCCGGTGAATGAACCGGGACCAATCACCAGCGCCAGCGCCTCAAGCTGCTCCGGTCTGATTCCTGCCATAGCCATCAACTTGTCGATCTCAGGCAACAGCTTCTCGGAGTGACTGCGGTCGGGCGGGCCGTTGTACTCGGCCAGCACGCACTCACCCTCGGCGAGGCCGAGCCGCAAGCTCTCGTTGGAGCTGTCAACTGCCAGCAACATGGCTCACCTCTTCAATGGAAATCCGTCGCCCATTCTCACTGACAATCTCCAACGCCACCTGATAGCAGCGCTGCGGCAGCGCCTCACCGAGCCGCTCTGCCCATTCAATCAGGACAATGCCCTCGGTACCGAATAGCTCGTCGAGACCCAGTTCATCAAGCTGTGTCGAACTGCTCAGCCGATAGAGATCGATATGAAAGATCGGCGGGGTGGTAGGATAGCTGTGAATCAGGCTGTAGCTGGGCGAGGTCACTCTGATATTTCGGTCGAAATATGCCACGACCCCCTGAATGAAAGTTGTCTTGCCCGAACCCAACTCACCGAAAAGGAGCAGCTTGTCTCCTGACTGCAACTGAGCGGCGAGTGCGGCGGCGATACCTTGAGTCTCCGCCGGCGCCTGCGTTAACCAGACACCGGTATTCATTCAGCCTCGCGGGCGCAGAATCGCTACCGGCACAATCATCTCCTCCAGACTGATGCCGCCATGCTGGAAGCTGTTCTGGAATTGACGATTGTACTCATGATAATTGGTCGGATATACGAAGTAGTAATCTTCGCGGGCAATCAGATATGTAGTCGCCAGCGACATACTCGGCAGTCGGTAAGTGCTGGGATTCTTGATCAGCAGCGACTCATTGGGATTGCAGTTGAGATTATCGCCATACTTGTAGCGCAGGTTTGTCGAAGTGTCGCGCTTGCCATAGGCGATTGTACCGCGCGTTGCCAGCACCGTGCCATGATCGCTGGTGACAACACAAGTGGCGCCGACCGAGGCGGCATGTTTTATGATGTCGAACAGCGTCGAGTGTGGAAACCAGGAAAGCATCAGCGACCGGAAGGCCGACTCGTCGCGCGCGATCTGCTGCAGCACCTTGTTACGGCTCCGTCCATGAGCGAGGATGTCGAGGAAATTAAAGACAATCGCGTGGAGCGAAACATTGGCGTGACTCGCCAGTCGCTTGGTGAAACCATCCCCCTCTTTCAAGTCGCCGATCTTGAAATACTTGACATCGCCGGCGGCTTTGACTTTCAGACGGCCGTACAGATCGCGGAGGAATTCTTCCTCGAAGCGATTGAGGCTGCGTTCATCGGCGGTGCCGCCCGCCCACAATTCCGGTTTGACTTTGGCCAGTTCATCAGGATAGCGCCCTGAGAAAATCGAGTTGCGGGCAAATGGTGTCGAGGTCGGCAGGATCGAGTAGTAATAGTCGCGCTGAATCTCATGGTACTCGTTGACCAATGGTTCGACTGCCAGCCACTGATCGAGCCGCATCCCGTCGACCAGAACAAAGAATACCTGCTTGCCCTCAGCCAGCAGCGGCGTGACAAAATGCGGGATCACCGCCGGCGATAAGACCGGACCGTCGCCGGAAGCCAGCCAGCGCGGGTATTCCCGCTCGATAAACTTCGCAAATTCGAGATTGAACTCACGTTTCTGCGATTCATGGCTGGTGCGGAGGTCAACATCCTCATGCTTGTCCAGTTCCAGATCCCACTGCGAGAGCGACTGGTGAATCTCAACCCAGTCCTCCGGCGCTGTCGGGCCATAGAGCCGCGTCCGCATTTGGTTGAACTTCTGAACATAGTCACGCGTGAAGAAGTCGCTCTGGATTTTGCGCGACTCCAGATTCTTCTTGGCTACCGCCAACACCTGGGTCGGGCTGACCGGCTTGACCAGGTAATCGGCAATGTTCTTGCCGATGGCCTCATTCATTATGTGCTCTTCTTCCGACTTGGTCACCATCACCACCGGAATGTGAGGCCGCAGCTTTTTGAGCTCCTCCAGTGTGGTCAGACCATCCATTCCCGGCATCATCTCGTCGAGCAAAATCAGGTCGAAATTGTGCTTCTCTGCTTCGACAACCGCATCCTCGCCGGAACTGACCGGAGTGACCTTGAACCCGCGACCTTCGAGGAAAATAATATGCGGCTGCAATCGTTCGATCTCATCGTCGACCCAGAGAATGCGCTTGGCTTCAGTTTTTGCCACTAGCTCTTGCCCTCTTCCTCCCTGGCTTCCGCCAGAGTGATTGTGAAGGTAGTTCGTTCATCAGCTACTGATTCCGTTAGCTCGATCTTGCCGCGATGATACTCCTCTATAATACGTCGTGCCAGTGAGAGCCCGAGTCCCCAGCCACGTTTCTTGGTCGAAAAACCTGTTTGAAACACCTTACGCAGCAGCTTGGGGGGGACACCACAACCGTTGTCGGTGATCGTCACCCAGACCTTCTTGCCGTCCTCGTCGCGGCCGCTGCGGATAACTATCCTGCCGCCCTTGCTGTTGAGCGCCTGCAGGCTGTTCTTGAGCAGATTCTCGATGACCCAGCCAAACAACTCCGGGTTGACTGCCGCATGGATACCCTCACGCTCCTGGTGCTCGATAGTGATCTTATTGCCACTGCGCGGCAGCCGGACCCGGAAGTACTCGACGGTCTCGGCCAGCAGGCGGTTGAGATCGTGAGGTTTGGTCTCCGGAACGGAGCCGATCTGCCCAAACCGACAGGCAACCTGATCGAGTCGGTGGGTGTCGCTCCGCATCCGCTCGATCACGGTGCGGATATCGGCACTGGCTGCCGGCGTACAGGTGAGTTTGCCCGCCTCGACATCCTGTTGCATCACCTCTAACCAACCCAAAAGCGAGGAGATCGGCGTACCAAGCTGATGCGCGGTCTCCTTGGCCATACCGACCCAGATATTGTTCTGTTCCGAGCGCTGCAGATTTCTGAAACCGAGAAAGCCGACCAACAGGAACACTGCGACCACCCCGATTTCGACAATCGGCATGATCTGCAACTGCTGCACCAGCGGTGGATAATCGAACAGAATGTATTGTATTATCTGCCCATTCCAGGTCACCGGGGTCGCGCCATTCTCGCGTTCCATCTGCTCTTTGTGCTCATTGATTTTCGCCAGCGCTTCGAGGGAGCGATCGGTGTCGCTCACATCATGCAACCGCGCCCAGGAGACCGGCTCATGGTTGGCGTTGGTGACAATAATCGGGAAGTAGGCTTTCTGAATGATTTCCTCGAAGATCACGGCATTGAGACGTGGGGAGGCTTCCTCTGCCCCGGCCAGTTCCCAGAGCTTGGCCCACATCCGCACATCGCGTTTGACATTGTCCTGCAACTGGTCG
>JBDRQZ010000382.1:0-11240 GCA_043826025.1 bacterium
CGCCAGTTAGAGGTCTACCTGCAGAGCGAATCTGCCGAGTTGATGACTCATCTGCGAGCAATCGCTGGATTGATCGAACAGCACTTCGGCGATTCCTGGTATTTGCGCCAGATTAGTCTCTACTCCGGCTGGGATGCAACCGCCCGCGAGCGACGTAGTCAGCTCTTGCGACGTTACACGGCGATGTTAGACCCCCAACAAATCAGCTCCGATTCCACCGCGCGTGAACTGGCGGAAGATTTTCTCGGACTGGCTGACACTGCCGCTGCCGCCAAGGTCTATTACAACGGCGGTGTATTGCTGAACCGGCAGGGGAAGATTGAGGCTGCAACGGAATTGCTTGGCCGCTCGCTGGCACTCTCTCAGGCCGCCGGAGATTTGGCAGGTCAGGCGCGCGCTTATCACAGCCTGGGCATCCTTTTCGAGAACCTCGACTCGCTGATCTGGGCCGGCGACTATTTCGATAGTGCGCTGACTCTGCGAACTGAAATCGGCGACAGCCTTGGTATTGCCGCCTGCCTGAATCACATCGGTGTGGTCTATCTGCAGTTTGAGAAGCACACGCTGGCCCAAAAGTTCTTCGAGGAGGCGTTGCGGCTGCGTCGCCGATCAACGGATTCGCTGCAGATCATCGATGTCCTACTGAATCTGATTGAGTCCCTTTCACAGCAGGAATCGGAGTCGACCGTTCTCGCCTGGTTGAACGAGGCGGAATCGCTGAGTGGAACGGAACTACCGAGAAGCTTCCAGGTACGTTTGCTGCAGGCTCAGGCCCTGGTGGCGCAGAAACAGGGCGACTGGCAGCAGGCTCAGGCAAGACTGGCTCAGGCGCTGGCGACCTTACCTGACAAGGGCGAATCGCGACTGCGGCTGGCGCTCTTGATTCGGCAGGCGGCGCTGCACAATGCCGCCGGCGAGTATGATCAGGCGCTGGCCGGTTATCTGGAAGCCTACGATCTCGCCGGGGCTGTCGGCAACTCACTCGCCCTCGCGGACATTCTCCACAATCTCGGCGCCACCGCGCAGCGGTTGGGGCAGTATGAAAGCGCAGCCGACTACTACCGTGAAGCGGTAAATCGCAACCGCCATCTCGGTCGGGTCTGTGCGGTGGTCGCGGCACTTGGCAATCTGATCGAGGTCTATCTCAGTCGCGCCGAACCGGAATTGGCGGAGCGCTATCTGCAGGAGTTGCAGACTACTGCCGAGTATTGTGACGATCCTCAGACGCGGGCACAGACCTGCCTCATCCTGGCGCAATTGATCTCTCCCGCCTATCTCGACACGGCGCGCCAGTACTACGAGGCGGTGGGCAACCGCCAGGGCTTACTGCGGACACTGATCGCCGAGGCAGAAAGCGCGCGGGAGGATTCGGCCTACGCCGAAGCGGCCGTGTTGCTGGACAGGGCTGCGGTGTTGGTGAAACAGGCGGAGCTCTATGAGAATCGGCAGCGCTATGAACTGGCTCGTGGCTTGCTGGACTACGACAGCGGTCAACTAGACAGCGCCTATCAATACCTGGCGCGCGTGATCGGTAGGCTGGAGGCCACCCGTCGCAGTCTGCCCGAAACAAGACTGCGGGCGGCTCGCCAAAGCAGCAGTCGCTTTGTTTACGAGAAGATGACGCTGCTCTGGTGGCAGCGTCTGCAGGCAGGTTATCCGGCGGCGGTTGATTCGCTGCTCTACTATCTGGAGTCGGCCAAATCGCGCACCCTGCTTGATCTGCTGGCGGGGGAAGAGGATCGCGAATTTAGCGGGTCGGCGGACAGTCTGCGGCAGAACGAGGCGAAACTGCTGCATCAACTCGAAAACTTCGAATTGCAGGCCCAACTACAGCAGGAATCACCTGCGCATCAGGCAGCTCTGCATATGGTCGACTCGCTCTCGCGGCAACTTGAGCAAGTGCGTTTGAGAATCAGCCTCGCCGACCCCGCCTCGCGGCAAGTCTATCAATTAAGATCAGGGAATCTGGATGAGATCAGATCGCTACTACCCGACAGCTCCACACTAGTGCTCGACTACCTGCTCACTCCCGAATCTACTCTTCTACTGGCGCTTGACAGCCGGGGCCAGCGAGTGATCGCGTTGCCCAGTCGGCCAGAGATCGCCGAAACTCTCATTCGGTTCCTCGCCTTGCTGCGTGGCTCGGCCACTGTTGATTCACTGCTGGAACCATTTGCCCTCGCCACCGACAGCCTGACCAGAATGGTGCTGGCGGAAATCGTACCTGAATTGGGAAGCTATCACAGTCTGCTGGTCTCGCCCGATGGGCCGCTGGCGGTGCTGCCTTTTGGCGCTCTGCGAGTCGATAGCAGCTACTTCGCCGAACAACTCGAGATCATGTACATCCCTTCGCTGCAATTGCTTGAAGCAGATGACCGACAACCGCCACGGTTGGCGGAGGCCAGTCTGCTGGCGGTTGCTGTGCCGGAGGCGGAGGGGATGGCGTCGCTGCGTTACAGCCGGGAAGAGGTCGATAGCATCGCCCGGCTCTTTGACAGCCGACACAGCGAGGTGCTGATCGGTGATCCTTCCGCCAAGAAGATTTTGCAGAGCAGCCGGGCGCGGGAGTTCGATTTTCTGCATTTCGCCACCCATTCGAGTATCAATCACGACGACCCGCTGCGTTCGAGGCTCTGGCTTTCCGCCGACACCACCGGCAATCTGGCTTCTCTCAGTTTGGCGGAAGTAATGCATCTACGACTGAATGCCGAGTTGGTTGTGCTCTCTTCCTGCGAGTCGGGGGGCGGCCGCTATCGGCTGGGCGAGGGTATCGAGGGTTTCGTGCGCGGGTTTCTCTATGCCGGCGCCGACCGGGTGCTGGTTAGTCTCTGGCCGGTCGAGGACCTGGCGACAATGGAGTTCATGATCGGTTTCTACGACCAGCTTGGCCGTGGCTATGGTGAGTCGTTGCGCGCGACCAAACTGAAACTGATCCATTCGGCACGGCTGCGTTTGCGGCATCCCTACTACTGGTCACCCTTCGTACTGATTACCGCCAAATAGTCTTGACAGAATCGCGGCGGCTGCTATCTTTCAAGTGCTACCGAACTGCCGACGAATCTCATGAGGGAGATTGAGCTACTTTCTATTGTTATCGCGTTTTTGCAGGTTTGAGACAACGAACGGTAGTCTGATCTGACATTTTTCCAGATGGTCGCGCGAGTGGTTCGCGACCCGCAGAGTGGAGGTAGTCTGAGCTTTGCGAGAAGTCTGTCGGGACTTCACAATAAACCCCGGCCAAGTCGTGCCTTTCGATAACTGATGCTATGAATTGGCGATTTCCAGCAAACCAAAGGTAGTGACAAATGCTGAACTATCGGAAGCTCATTTTGATTCTGGCGACAGGATGTTGCCTGCTGTCAGTTGCGCCGCTCTGGGCGCAGGAGGCGTCACTGATCGACACTTTCCGGGTGCTCGACACGGTGGCGATGCCGGGCGAAACTTTGCCGGTGCAGTTCTATCTGGCCAATGACAGCCTTGAGTTGGCGGCGATGGCGGCCTATTTTAAGATCGACAATTCGGTGCTCGAGTGGGTGGGCGAATGGGACAGTGTGTTTGTGCCTCCCACCTTCCTCATCAAGTACGATACGCTGCCACGCGCCGACATTCCTAATCTCTTCAATCCAATCCACATATTCATGATTAGTTATATCCACGATTCGGGTGTTGAGTTTGGCGTTATGACAGGTGCCGGGATCCACACGGCCATCCCGAAAGGCAGCGGTCCGATTTATCAGTTCTACGTCAAGGTGAAAGAGTCGGTCCCGGTGGGAACGCAGACGCTGATCGAGCCCTTCGACCCGATTGATCTACCACCGTTCGACGATTCTCGTTTCAGCCAGTTCTCCGATCAATTCGGCGAGCTCTATGTCGAGCCCACTTTGGTGGCGGGCACCCTGGAAGTGATTGCTGTGGCTTATGGCGATGCTAACCGTGACGGCTCAGTGAATATCAGCGATGCCGTTGCCCTGATTCATTTCGTTTTCGACGATGGCGAGCCGCCCAACCCTGTGGCGCTGGGCGACGCCAACTGCGATGGAGCGGTAAACATCACGGATGTGGTTTACATCATTGACTACGTCTTTAACGGTGGCCCGGCGCCGGGCGATTGCTAATCTGACAGAGCCTGAATCCTAAGAAGCATTAAGGGCGTCACCTCTTGGTGACGCCCTCTCTATTGGAACGGACGTGGGGTGAGTCGTTGTTGTTAAGGCGTCAGCACTCGGAAGTAGTACTCATAGGTCGCCGGTTTGATCCCGGCATCGGCCGGCAACGTCTCCCTAATCGAGATCGCGAAGCTGCCGCCTTCATGCAACAGTGCCATCACCTGAGAGTCGGTCACAGTGATCACACATTTGTTGGATCGCTCGGTCTGGCTGCAGTTCACCTGAGCGTTGTCGAGGCTGACCGGTGCGCCATATTTGGGAGTCAGGCTGATCGCATAGGAATAGTTTTTGATTGCCAGACGGTCGGTAACGAATTCGAAGGCGATCCGGCGTGAGCCGTCGCGCAGATGGAATTCATATTCCCGCACCTGTTGGTCGGAGGTGAAATTGCGGCTCTCAAACTGGGGCTGCAATTGAATGATCTGCAGCAGATTCTGATCGCCGAGCGGTCGAAAAGCCGTGAAGCTTACGAGCAACAACAGCACCAGGGAGGCGGCTGTCGCTGTGGCCCAGCCCGGCCGCAATACAAGGGAGAAAGCTCGCTGCGACCAGGGAACCGGAATGATATTCGCTGTGGCAGGCACTTGATCAGGTAAATCCTGCTGGACCTGCCGCAGAAGCTTAACGTCCTCGCGGCAACCCTGACAGTTTTGCAAATGGGCTGAGAGTTCGGAATACTCCGGCGAAAATTCGTCCAGCTTGCCTCGCGCGAAACGGTCGAGCAGCTCCGGTTCGGGATGGGCCGAACGATCGTAGAGCGGCATCTGGCTCCACACAGTCTGCATCCCCTCCAGAAACGCCAGTTCCTTTTGCAGCTCCGGGGAAGCCGACACCTGCCGGCGGAGCATATCTGCTTCTGCGGCTTCAAGTTTGCCGCTGACGAGCAGCGGTAACAGGCTGGAGATGTTGTCGAATTCTTTCACTAGAGCTTACTCCTCTCAAATCTCTGGTCGACTTGGAGGGTTAGCGGTTCGGACTAATCAGCTTATCCTTTAGTTCTATCGCCACTTTCTTGCATTCATGCACCTTGCGTTTCACACTGCCTTCCGGGATGCCGAGCTGTTCGCCTATCTCCTTGTAGTTCAACGTCTCCGAGAAGATCATCCGCCAGAGCTTTTGGCACTCCGTGGAGATCAGCCGGAAGATTTTCAGGAAAATCTCACGCTCTTCGGCCTGCAAATGAATGGTTTCCGGATCGTCGGTCGATGACGGCGCCGGCAGTTCCTCTGGGTCGGCGTCGCGCACAACCCGCTGGCTGCGAACCTGATCGATACAGGTGTAGCGCGCGATCCGCTGCACATAGGTGCGGAAAGTCGATTCACCCCGGAATTTCTTTGCCTTCAGGTTGGTGAAAAGCTTCAACTGGACAGTCGCCGCGACATCCTCGACATCATCGACAAAATGCCAGATCGAGAGCGCAGTCACCTGATGAATCCAGGTGTCAACCTGCTGGTATGCATCCCGATTGCCGGTGAGATAGCTTTCGGCAAGGTTCAGTTCGGCATCGACGGAGGATGCCCTTACGAGTGGATCAGAAACATCCATCTTGGCGACCAAAGTATGATCTTCCAGGGGTGAGAGCAAACAGATTCTCTGAGGTGCTCGGATCGAATCCCGAGGATGCCGGGCGCGCAGGTCGCGCTCCGGCTTGTTCCTCAGCTCTCGCACCGAGCCGGCTGGGAAGTCGCACCTGACGATTCGGCTTGACAGACGATCCTCTCAGCGTCTTTTTCACTTCATCTGACAGAGATTCCGAGGAAAGATGATTTTCAGGCGACAAAATGTCGAAGCTCGAACGTGGACGCGAGTTGTGCGGGCAAAGACAGCACTGTTATCTCTCGTAAACTCAGGAGTCAGTTGAACGGAACAATGTGCGCGTTCCGGTGAATCATGACGCGATATACGGAGGCTTTGTGCGAGCAATCTGTTGTTTGGTGCTAACGGTGCTGGTGTCATTCCTTCTCTTTGCGGGCTGTAGTCCGAGCTACGTAAGCCGTGGCAATCAGGCTCTCGAACAGCGCAATTCGGAGTCGGCCCGTGAGTATTTCCGGAAGGCGCTGGCCCTGGACCCGGAGAACCTCAGGGCCCGCCGCGGGCTGGGGTTGGCGTGCTATTATCTGGGCGACTATGATGAAGCCGAGGCCCATCTGGAGCGGGTGCAGAAAAGTGTTCCGGATGATGCTCTCTGTGCGCTCTTTTTGGGTCTAACCGCGGAACGGCGAGGTGATCTCACCAATGCCGAAAGACGCTATCGTGCTTACAGCCTGTATGGCAGGGATGATGAAATCTCCCGCAAAATCGAGGGACGTCTGCTCTACCTGAAAAACGACCTTCTTCGGCAGCAGGCCAAGGAGGCGGTTGAGTTCGAACGTTCCGGAATGGTCGACACCAGTCACCGTGAGGCGGTCGGCGTGTTGCCTTTTGTGATCGCCTCAGAAGCTGCGGACTCGTTGCAGCCCCTGGCGACCGGATTGGCGGCGGCGGTGATGTATGATCTTTCCGGAATCGACGATCTTGAAGTCGTCGAGCGGCTGCAACTGAAGTACTTGTTACAGGAACTGGAGCTGCAGGAAAAAGGATTGCTCGACACCGCAAGTTCTCTGCGGCTCGGTGCTGTCGCGCAGGCGGGTCGGCTGGTCAATGGGAGTCTGGGACAAAGCGGCTCCGCCGAGATCGCCTTACAGTCGGGAATCGTCGAAGTGGCCGACTCTTCCTATCAGTACAGTTCTGCCTTCAATGATCGTGGCAAGATTGACCAGATCCTTGATCTGCAGAAGCAGCTTTCTCTGGCGATTCTCGACAGGCTCGGGATCACGCTCACCTCAAAAGAACGGGAGAGGCTGGCGGTCAACCCGACCGACAGCCTCTCGGCGTTTCTGGATTACTCGCGCGGCTTCGAGGCACTCGATGCCGACGACTTTTCCGGGGCTTACGGGTACTTCGCGCGCGCGGCGACTATCGATCCCGGCTTTGAGGAGGCCGTGACAATGGAGCAGCAGGTGGCTCTGGCGCTGGAGGCCGCCGGTTCGGTAGCTGAATTCGAGGCAGGGATTGCGGTCGCTCCGAAAAAAAGCACGACCGATTGGTTGGGTACAGGTGCGCCGCTGGGGTATGAAATCTTCGACCTGAGGACGCCTTCCGGGGGGCAGGAAATCGAACGTAATCCACGCACGGGTCCGGGCACTGTCTCGGTCGGCGGAAGTGTCGAGTGAGGAGTACAAGAATGCATAAGATCAGCACCTATATAATGGTAGTCCTGATCCTGACTCTGCTGTGTCCAACTCCTGGAGCAGACGCCGCTGATGGACTTGCGCGCCTGACTTTGCTCTTTGTCCGGAACAACTGGACTCAGCAGTCACCGGACAATAACGAGACGACACTGGGGCAGTCGGTGTTCGGCACTCAGGTGTTGTACAGCCTGAATCAGGATTGGGAGTTCGAACTCTGGGGTAGTTTCAGTTCCACAGACTACACTGATGCCGCAGATGAGAAGACTAGTTTCTCCGCGATCAACAATACGCGCCTGCGAGGCAGTTATTTTCTGAGCAACGGGTTGGCACGGTTGAGTCTTATTGTCAACCTGCCGACCGGTAAGACCGAACTCAGCGAGGAAGAGTATCTCACTGCGGTTGAAGTTAGCGACAACTCCCGCAAATTCCTGGTGCGACGATTCGGCGAGGGGTTTGATGTCGGCGTGGAGGCCTCCCTGGGCGTAGAGAATGACCTTGTGGGCATTGAGATGGAAGGTGGCTATCTGGTTAAAGGTGCTCACAAAGTTCTCGCGGAGAGTGATGCGGACTACAAGTTCGGCAATGAATTGTATGGCGCCGGTCGCCTAAGCCTCCATACCTCGAAGTCAAAGCTGCAGGGATTTCTGATTTATCGCACTTTTGGCAAAGATGAACTTGACTCCAGGGCGATCTATCAGGCCGGCGACGCGATCGTTTTGGGCGCGCGGCTCGATGAGCAACAGAACATCCCCTTTTCGTTCACTGCCTCATACCTGTGGCGTGGCAAAGCAAAGACGATCGGGGCCGATGAGAAGTTGCTGGCGGAATCGAGAATCTCGGCGCGCAATGAGCTATCCTTGGCGGGCGGCATGGCCATGCCTTTCGGCGATATCGTGCGCCTGCTGGGACGGCTGGAGTACAAGCGGATCAGCGCCAATGAGTATGAACCGGATGACTCGTATTTCCGGCCGAAAGCAAGCTACCTCGGCTTCGGCGGCGGAATGGATGTGCGCCTCACGCCGACGGCCAGTGCGACTGCGCTGGTGATGTATTTCGTCGGCGATGAAGCCAACTATGACTCAAGCGGGCTGGGCATGGCTGCCGGCCTGGTGCTGGAGCTCTAGGAGGTGAAGGCCATGAAGCAAAAAGCAATTATAGTCGGGCTCACCTTTCTGGCGCTCTTGCTGCTCAGCATGAGCTGCTCAGAAGAGCGCACTACGATGCCCACCGGCGCTGAGGTGTCAATGGAGTTGGTGTTTCCCAAAAGCGCCGCAACCCAGCTTGTCGATCGTGTCACCATGGAGGTTCAGGCACTGCCGGACTTCATTCACTTTGACACGGCATTGGTGGTCGACAAGAAATTCCAATTCGCGGAATTTCAAATCCCTGAGGGACCGGCATCGTTTAGCCTGACCGCGTTCACCGGCGAGCTGGAGACTTTCGCCGCGATGCTGGATGTCGAGATTATCGGCGGGCAGCGGAACAGTATTGTGGTCGTGTTCTCCACCCCCGCTGAGCTGGGCACGGTGAATGGCGTCGTGACTGATGCGGTAACCGGCCTGCCGATCTCCGGGGCACTGGTCGCGCTTGGTGACAAGAGCAGCGTGACCGACAGCGAAGGCGCCTATTCTATCACCGAAGTGCCGCCGGGCAACTACACGATGTACGTGAGTCTTGAGGGCTACATTTCCGTTGAGCGGTCAGTCGACATCGTTGGGGGTGAACAGATCGTTAATCTCGTCATGAGTACTTTTGTCGAGGGCTGGCGCTTTGTGCTTACCTGGAACGGCGAGCCACAGGACCTGGACCTGCATCTCTGGACCGGCGAAGCTCACATCTATTACTACGAGCCGGGAGAACCGGGCGATCCGCCCTACGCCTATCTTGACATCGACGACATAGATGGTTACGGCCCGGAAACCATAACCGTGGAGCAGGTACAGTCACTCTGTAAGATTGCGGTCAACAACTACTCCGGCTGGCCGCTGCTCAGGGACTCCGGCGCCCGGATCGAGATCTATAGTGGTTCCAGCAGGTTGTGGACCTACAATGTTCCGAGCAGTGGCAACGGCCCCTGGTGGTATGTTTGCGATTTGAAGACCGACGGCACGCTTGACACAAAGGACTATATCACCGACACTGCACCGGGAGTCGTGGGCCGAGGCGGTCAACACCAGAGCAAGTAGCCTGAATCTCATGCCTGGGTCCCAGGTCCGTTGTTGGCGCGGGACCCAGGCCGTTAACCCAGATGAAGCTCACGGCCTTCTTCGAGGCGACTGTTCAGCGACTACGTCCGGACTAGCTGCTCCCGACTCAGCCTCCACTCGGCTTCCTGCCTTTGACAACATAGAGTGCGCTGCCGGCCTTGCCGAAATGCTCCCAGAAGGTGTACCCCAGATAACCGAGACCACAGCCGACATCGATTGCCACCATTCCCGGCCGCAACTCCAGTCACCGCGCAAGAAGCGCAAGGGTATCATCTCGCCACATCATCTTGCGCTAAGAGACGAGCATTTCATGCCAGAAGTCCTCGGACCAATCCGGTTTCGAATCCGCTTTGCTCAATGACACACCCTTCCGAATCGGCTCAGCAATCCGGGATTTCGTCGCCATCGATGTCACAGGGCGCTGGTCCATCGCCGAAGATGTACTGAACTAAGTACACCACATCGGTAACATTGGCGATCCCGTCACAGTTGACATCGCCGGCAGCGAGAGGCCAGGGCGCCGGGCCGCCAGAGAAAATGTAGTTTATCAGACGGACCGCGTCGGTGATATTGGCAACGCCATCGAAATTGGCATCGCCGCAAATATATTCCGGGTCAACCGGGGAGCGGTAGATGTTGTCCATGCGGCGATTGTACCGGAATGAGGGAGCGGGCATCGCGGCAGGATGATACACCACACCGCTGAGACTGGTAAAGACCAGTTTGTTCGTGACCGTGCAGAAGATCAGGTCGGTGATCCCGTCGCGATCAAGGTCGGCGACAACTGGGTGGCTCATCGGTGAGGACCCATGACCGGAAGTGTTAGGCACAGTGACCATTGGCCAGCCGGACAGGCGGTGACCATTGAGGTCCCAGGCAATCAAGCGCTCCACCGCATAGGTGTAGAACACATCGGGATGGGCACAGGTCACGATATCGGGCAGTTGGTCGCCATCGACATCGGCGATAATGCCGCCATAGAGGACGGAAGGATTTTCCGGTCCGGCGAAGAAGGCTAACAGGGTGTCGCCGGTATAGGGACTGCCATCGAGGCGGTAGCCGTAGATTGCCGACTGCGACAACTCGTACAGATGCAGGAAATACTCCAGCGAACCGTCACCATCGATGTCGCCCCAGATCGGCGGCGACGGGTCCAGATAGTTGTCGATCTTGTTGTTGTGGACGCCATCATTCAAGAGGGTGAGGTTCTTGTCATAGAGCAAGGTCCAGTATTCGCCGTTCTCGTCGTCGCTCCGACCAAAGACAACCAGGGTCAGAGAACCATCGCCGGTCAACTCTGCCGCCGAGAGGCTGGTAACCATGAAGTTGGCCGGACCAACCTCGGGAAAGTCAATTGTCTGCTGCAGATTGCCCTCAAGATCGTACTGGCAGAGCTGATAGCGCGCCTGGTAGAGTTCCGCCGTTCCATCACCATCCAGGTCCGCCGGCAGATAAGGATATGGGGTATCGATCAGCAAGGGCAAGTCAAGGCGGTGCGAGCCGTCGGGATTGAAAATTTGGTATCTGGGATAGCCGTCCCAGGGGTAGATGAAGCCCTGCGTGTAGTGGATCTCATCGCGGCCATCGCCATCAATATCGTTGAGGAAGAGATAGGGGCGCGTGGTATGTGCGGTCTC
>JBDRQZ010000383.1:0-12784 GCA_043826025.1 bacterium
CATTGGTCACCATATCGCTTAACTCGGCAATATTCTCTCCATCCGCCATCGAGAGACCCGGAGACCGCTGGAGCGATTGTTCAGCACAGGCAGACCCTTCGGGGATTTTGGCATTGATTATTATATTGTTGATGCCGAGAATCGAAATCTGTTCGAGCACCTCCTGTTTGGCGCCCTCGCCGATAGCGAGCATCGAGATCACCGCCGCGACCCCGATAATAATGCCGAGCATCGTCAGGAAGGTGCGCATCTTGTGCACCCCCAACGATTCGAATGATATGTGCAGGACCTGCCTATGATCCACTACCGGGTCTCCGTGGACGTGCGCCGGCGGGCGGCGCCTGACGGCCCTTGTTCATTTCCGGCTCGGAGGCCTTGTCGCCCGGCAGACCCTGTTCGGCGAGGGTCGGGTCGATCAGACAGATGCGTTCATCGCCCACCAGTCCTTTGACGATCTCAATCCGCATATCATTGCGACGGCCCACCTCGACTTCCACCTTCTTCTCATTTGCAAGGTAGACCACAGTCTGGCCCTCTTTCTCGAATACCGCCTCCAGCGGCACCGAGACTACATCGGAAATGCTGTTGAGAATTACGCGGCAGGAGGCCGACATTCCCGGTTTGAGCTTTTCATCTTTTTCAAGGACATCGATCTCAACATCGAAGACATTAATTTTGGAACCGGGTTCTTTGCGCCGTGCCAGTGTGCCTTTCTTGGAAACCACGCCCTGGTAGGAGGTGTCGGGATGCGCGTCGAGCCGAACCATCACCACCTGACCAGAGTCGATCTGGCTGGCGTCAACTTCAGAGGCGGTCGCCTTGACCACCATCTCGGTGAGATCGGGCAGGTTGATCAGGCCCTGACCCGGCCAGGGGCTGTCACCCTCCTGCACCTTGCTCATCGAGCCGCCTTTCCAGATCTCCAGATAGACCACCATCCCCGGAATCGGCGCCTCCATCGTCATCTGCTCCAGTTCCCGTTGCGCTTTGCTGACCTGATCCTGGGCGCGCTGGACCTCCAGTTCCGCTTTGGCGACATCCGATTTGAGCTGCTCCAGTTTGGCCTGGAAATTCAACTGCGCCAGTTCCAACTCCATTTTCGCTTCTTCGGCGACCTTGGGCGCCTCATGCTTCATTTCATCGTAGTTGCGTTGCGCTTTTTGTAGATCGAGTTCGAGTTGCTTCTCCTGGATCGTCAACTCCTTGCGCGAGCGCTCCAGCGCGGTCTGGTTGATTTTCAAACTCGACTCGAAATCGGCCAGTTCGGCGATCTGCTCGGAAGCATCGAATCTGATCACCGGCTGACCCTCCTCGACCATCGAGCCTTCCGGTGCCAGCCAGGTAACCGTGAGACCGCGAATGCGCGGCGCGGAGAGCACGAAAGCCCGCTTGGCGTCGACACTGCCATTGATGTTCTGAGAAATTACAAACGAGCCCCGCTCCACCTGCGTGGTCGGGATATCGACTCGTGATGTGAAAAGCGCGTTCACGCCGAAGTAACCACCAAGAACTACTACCAGGGCGAGAGCAATCCATACATATTTATTCATCTAGGCAAAACCTCCATGCGGAGCGCCATGGCACAGCAGCAGCCGGTTCGCTCCAGGTTGCAAACAATATATGTTACTGCTGGCAATTATCAAAGTTGCGACGGGATCAAAGGAAAGGGCAGATTATTCGCTCGTCCCAATCTGCGCGGAAAGCGCCAGAGCTTCCAGTGTGACTTCTGCCGGCGGTTGTTTGGCCAGAAGTCTTTGCAGCCAGTCGCGGGCACCGGTGGTATCGGCAAGCCCCAGACTGCATCGCGCGCCCAGCAGCAGATGGCGAAAATCGTCCGGCTGCTCGCGAATCGCGGCTTCACAAAGCGCCAGACATTCCCTGAAATAGTCCGTCGCCTCAGACGTCTTGCTCCGCTGCCGCAGCCAGTTTGCGAGCTGGAAGTAGTTTTCTGCTGAAGCTCCCTCCGGCAGATAATCTACTGCAAGTTTCAGATAGGCCATGCCACTGTCGGACTCTTGCAGCCGGACATAGGCGTCGACCAGCAGGGGGTAGTTCTTGAGATAGGTCGAATCGATCGCCAAAGAACGTTTCAGCGCGGCGACGGCCTGCAACGGTTGATTAAGCGTTAGATGCAAAGCACCGATCTGGTGCGGGTAGCGAGCGTTGCGCGAAACCGCACTGGCGTTCTCCAGGCATTCGATCGCGCGGTAGTATTGTTCTTTGTCGACATAGTAGGTCGAGAGCGTCTCATGATTGTAGGCGCGTCCCTGTTCGTAGCGGGCAGTGATGTTCTCAAAGCGCGCCACTGCGCCACTCTCACCAGCGAGCAGCAGCACAAACGTTCCGGCAATCGCGAACCCCAGCCAGACCGGCAACCAGGCGGCGAGTCCCGGTCGTTTCGCCTGAGACCACAGCTGTGCCGCAAGCAGAGTCAGAGGCAGACCAACGAAGGCAAACAGATCCCAGTCACGGGCAAAACCGAGATGAGTGTTGAACAGCAGTGCGAACCCGAAACCGAGCGCCGATGCCAGCAGCAGAAATCGCGTTTCGACACTGTTCCGGCTCTTGCGGAATTGCCGAATCACCAGTAGTATCGAGATCAGCCCCACAGGTGTGACCAGCAGATATTCGTTGATGATGTCGGTGAGGTGATCGACTGCGAAAAGCCAGTAGCTGGAATTCGGGGTTAGCGGGATCAGCACAAACTCCAGCAGATCGACGCCGTAACCGCCATGATGCTCGATGATCGAAATCAGGTAGATCAGCATTCCGAGTGCGGCGACCACAAACGCCGTGATAAGGATGGCTAGACTCCAGCGTTTGCGACCACGGTGCGCCAGCACAAACGCCAGCGCCGGTGCAAAGCAGAGCATCGAGGTGTGCAACAGCGACGCTGTCACGAACAGCAGGATCAGCGGCCAGACCCGCAGCTTACCCTGCAGCACACCCAGCGCATAGAGCAAAAAGGCCAGACAAGCAACAACCGAGGTCGGATAGGTCTCAACATACCCAAAAAAGAGCGCCACCAATCCGCTCGCCCAGAGCAGGGCTATCGTCAGGCTGCGAGCACGAAGCTCGCTGCCGACAAACCTCGATCCCCACACACCTATCCAGAAAAAGGCGACACCGCAACCGACTGAAATCAGCCGCGCCGCCTGATAACCGTCCCAGCCGAAGAATGAGTGGGTGACTCGGTATATCAACTGCCGCAGCAAGGTGTCGAGCGGCTCGGTGAAACGCAGCCATTTGCCTTTCTCGACAATCTCGGCAGTGCGGACATAGCCATCGCCGTAGAGGTAGGTCGCCGATGCGAGCCAATAAAAGAGTGCCGCTAACCCGGCGGAAATCAGCAGCCAGAGGCCCAGCCTCGCAAATCGACCTCTGACCGGATGCCGTCTCACAGCCATATTGGCCGCGAAGAGAGTCAGTGCCAGTGCCGCAATCAGCACTGCGAGCACCTGCCAGCCGGGCAGATAGCTCCAGCTATCCAGCGACCAGAGCGGCAAACGGGGCGCGAAAAGCGCCAGGATCAGCACCAGGGCGCAAGACAAGAGCGCCGCAATAAGCCCTGCTGTGGGCTGTCTGCTGGCTGAATGAAAATCGCTCATCGCCGGTAGAATAGCCCGACTAAGCCGCAAAAACCAGCGGAAAGGCGGAAACCGGGTCTGCCTGGCCGGTCCGTCAAATGGCTTGCAACAGAGGCCGGTTGCGGATAAATTGGCTACAATTGGCAAGGTCGGGGCTGAATCACGATTGCCCCCTTCAGACGAGGTGCGAGCTGTGGAAAAACTGATCTATCTGGACAATGCTGCTACCGCCTGGCCCAAGCCGGAGGTGGTCTACAACTTCATGATCGACTTCTATCGACGTTGCGGGGTCAATCCCGGGCGCAGCGGCTTCGACTTGGCAATCGAGGCCGGCAGTATTGTCGACGGCTTACGGCAAAAGCTGACCCGCTTCTTCGGCGGCGATCAGGCCGTGCCGGAGCGTCTTTGTTATACCTACAACGCTACCGACGCCCTCAACCTGCTGATCCAGGGCGCGCTGAAAGCGGGCGACCATGTGATCAGCACCAATGTCGAACACAATTCGGTGATCCGGCCGATCAACTGCATGGTGCGCGACCATGGTGTCGAAGCCACCTATATCCCCTTTAATGACGCCGGCTTTGTCGAACCCGACGAGATCAAAGCGGCGATCAAGCCCAACACCAGGTTGGTGATTGTCAATCACGGCTCCAATGTGATCGGCACGATTCAGCCGATTGCCGAGATCGGCAGAATCTGCCATGAGGCCGGCGTGATGTTTGCGATCGACGCTTCGCAGACTGCGGGTGTGGTGCCGATCAATATGCAGGAAATGTATATCGATGTCGTCGCTTTCACCGGCCACAAGGCGTTGATGGGCTCGACCGGTATCGGCGGGCTTTGTATCCGCGAGCATGTCGACCTCGCACAGACCCGCTCCGGCGGCACCGGCGTGCGGTCCGCTTATCCCTACCATCTCGAGGACTACCCCTTCCGCATGGAATTCGGCACCCCCAATGTCGTCGGGATTGCGGCGCTCGATGCCGGTCTCGGCTGGATCAAAGAGCAGGGGATGGAGAATATCCGCCAGCGCGAACACAAGCTCCTGGAGAAACTGATCGCTGGGCTACGCGAAATCGACCGGGTGAAAGTCTACTGCACCGAATCGCTCAAAGATCACCTCTCGACTGTGACGATCAATGTCGATGGTATCGATGCCGGCGATGTCGGGATCATGCTCGATGTCGAGTTCAATATAGCCACCCGCACCGGACTGCACTGCGCGCCTTTAGTGCATCAGCAGCTAGGACTGATCTCCAAACATGGGGGAGTGCGGTTCTCGGTCGGTGCCTTCAATACCGAGGAGCATATCGACGCGGCGATCGAGGCGATGCAGGAAATCGCCACCCGCAAGAGCACCATTGCAGTGGGGACGAGTTCGAAGTAGCGTTTTCTGTCGCCCCCGCGCGGCTTGTCCCCGAGCTTCGTCGGGGAGCGGGGGTCCTGGCACATGCCCACGCTTGTCCCGTGCGGGACACGGGATGTGCCACATATGATGGTAGCGTAGGGGCGCAGCCCCCGATCAAGTCGAGGGGGAACCGTGCTGCGCCAGATGGGAGGAGGATACACACACTGCGATTCACCAGACTTCTGATTTGTCTGTTCATAGGGGCATTGGTAACGATGTCGGCTTGCGACCTTTTTGACAAGGATGTCAGAGAGTACAGGCGTTTCTACAAGATGGCTGACGCCGCCTACAACAGAGGTGACTATGAAAGAGTGATCGATGCTGCTGAGCGAATGCTGAAGATCGCTGAATCGCGACTGCACGACTGCCGCCGCATCTCTTATTGTCAAGATCGCCTCGCGAAAGCATATGACAAGCTGGGCAACTACGAATACGCGGACTCGCTTTTCAAAGAGTCCTTGCGGATTACCGCCGAATGCGGTTCCGTTACAGAGCTTGACTTCGCTATCGGGCTCCACAACTATGGCCAATTCTGCATGGAGCAGGAGCGGTATGTTGAAGCTGAGTCACTTCTCCAGCTTTCGATCGAGCGTTTTGAGCGCGTGCCGGACGAGGATCCCGTTTTCTATGCCTTCGCGCTTTACCGTCTTGGATCGACACGTGAAGCCTTGCACAAAGAGTATTCCGCTCTTCCAGCTTACGAGCATTCGGCCAGTATTCTCGAAACGCATCTCCCGGGTTCCGCCCATTTAGCATTGGTGTTGGAGCGATTGGGAGTATTCTACCGAGACGCAGAACTCTACGATGATGCCGAGCAAGCTCTACGAAAATCGTTGAAGTACATGCAGGCAACTTATGATTCGACATATCCGGGAGTCGTCGAATTGACTGCGGCATTGGCCAGATTCCTGGGCTTTGTTGCGCGTTACGATGAGGCGGAGTCTCTCTGGAATAGAGCAATTCGGCTTGCAGCACAGGTCAATGGAGACACTGTCTATCCAGTGACTGACTACCAAATCGAACTCGGATACAGTTTCATGTCACAGGGTAGGTTGGCTGAAGCTGATTCGTTGATTGACCGAAACCTGCCGTTCTGTTGCGCTGAATTGGGTGAGTTCGCTCCGCCGGCAGTGTTGGGACTGATGCGGTTGGGCAAGCTAAGGGCGCTGCAAGGAAGGCAAGTAGAGGCTGAGTCATTGTTGACTCTCGCAGTTGAGCGGGGAACTGAGAAGCTTGGTGCCGATTGCTGGATTGACCTTCTCGCAAGGAATGCGCTTGGCACGTTCTACCTCAAAAACGGGCGATTCGCCGAAGCGCTGCCAATCTTTGAAGCGCTCATAACCTCATCGGAAAGTGTCTACGGTGATTCCCACCCCAGAGTAGCGAGAGCGCTCTACAAGTGTACGACGGCCCTGCGAGGTCTCGGGCGCGGCGCGGAGGCAATTCCCTTGGAGCAACGAGCTGGACAGATCCGTCTCGACCCACGAACAACCTCTATAGGCTAGTCCATTTGGCGTCCCGTGGCGATTTCGACAACCATGTTCGTCTCCGGCGCAGTGTCGGGAGCGCAGGTCTCCTGACCTACGTGTACGGCAGCTGCTTCCGGGCGTAGAAGAGATCATCTCCCCACAGCGCGAGTCGTCGTGCGATGGCTGACCGCTTAATCCCCGCGCGCACAAGATTGTGCACAAATGTCGGTGGGTGGCTGTAGGGGCAGACCCTCATGCACAAACCACAGTCGGTGCCGGCGACACGCCAGTAGTAAATGCACTTGTCAATATCGAGTTGCCACTTCTCGACCCCGCGCACTTCGACTTTCTCCCCTGAAGGGATCGCCTGTGAGGGGCAATTGTCGGCGCACTTCTTGCAAGTCGTGCAGAATTCCTGAACCCCAAAACTAATCGGCTTGTCGACTAGTAACGGCAGATCGGTGGTAACTGCGCCCAGCCGCACGCGTGGTCCGAGCCTGGGTGTAATCAAGTAGCCCAGCCGCCCCAGCTCACCCAACCCTGCTGCATGCGCCACCGGTGCCAGCATAATCTGATAATTGCTGCCGGCAATGTGCGCGCGCGCTGGATAGCCCATCTCTCTGATCTCACGCGCCAGGTCGATTGAGAGCTCCGCGCCCTGCAGATAGCGACGCCCGGTCTCCTCGGTGATCGGTAGACGCGGCGCAGACTCCACCGGCTCGTAGCTCATCTCCAGCGAGAAGACGATTACATACCTGTGGTCGTTGACTATCGGCTCGCCCCATTTCTCCGGGCCGCGACCGACATGGGAGTAGGCAAACGCCTGATCAAGTTCGGCAATGCCGACCGCGGCAGCACCGCCCTCCAGTAGCATCCGTCTCACAATCCGGGTCGCTGCGGCTGCATCGATCTCCTGCCGTTGCGGACTCACTTCGCCATCAACCTGACCAGTCAACGCTTCGGTCTGGTCGAATATCTCCGCGACTCTTGGCGCATGCTGCGGATCATAGTAGCATGCGCCCGGCTCGAACATCGCGGGCAATTGCCGCAGACGGTCATCGGCTAGTCTATGCTCCGGTCGCATGGAGTAGTAGGTTTCATACTTCTGAGTGCCGGGCAGGTACTCCTCACGAGAGAACATCACATCACGCTCATCGACGCGCTCGGTAATCGTACCAATCTTGAGTTTGCTTCGCTTACCGAGTGGCAGAAAGAAGAGCAGCACGATGGCAACGATACCAATATCAGGTACCAACATCAGCCACGCCGGCAGCAAGAGCATCAGCAGCCAGTAGAGCACACCAGCCAGCGCAATGAGCAGACTGATCCCAGCCGCACGCAGCTTTTGTTCGGCCAATGAGATGTGTGCGAAGAGCAGGAAGAAAGCTGAGACAACGACACTAATCGCCAGGTGCAGTAGTCTTAAGACCAGGTTGTCAGCGAATAGCTCCATCGGTGTATCTCAATCAGTGAGTATCGTCAGGAGCGCAGGGCTCCTGACCTACGGCTGCGAAGCAGGTGGTTGGCGTACGCCCTCGTGCGCCAACTGGCAAATAGCCTACGATTCGTCATCGAACTCCACCCGTCGCACATCCTCACGCGCAAAGAAATAGGGCAGGCCGCTGCCCGCGCCGCGAGTCGCGGTGCAGACCAGAAATGTCGTGGCATCGAAGATCGCGAGCACCTGCTCCGGTGGAGCATCAGGCTCAAGATGTGCGCAGACCTTACCGACCACAATGTGCAGTGGCGGCTGCGCATGCTGGCTGGGGTTGACCTTGATCGCCCGAATCGCACGCTCCTTGACCTTGATTTCAAGGTCAGTCTCCAGATAGGTCTTGATCTGTTCGCGATCCATCATCCCCTGTTCCTAAAACTGCAACCTCAAATCGACTATCACCCTCCGATAATCATGAGGCTGCTGCAAGTTTCGTTTGCAATCGAAATAGGAGATCCGCAGCATCGTGTGATACGCCAGCATCAAATCGAAACTGATATCATGCCCACGCACGTTGCTGCCGCCACCGCCGAGGATACCATCGGTGAACGCACCCAGCACCGCGTCTGCCTCGACTTCTCGATAACTCCAACGCGCTGCGATCGTGCCGACACTATCGGCCCTGCCGATTTCGCAGCCGAACAGCCAGCCGGTCTCCAGGCTGTCGGCGGTGGTGTTGAAAATGTAATCGAAAACCGGCTTGATCGGAATCTCATGCACCACGAACTCAGCCTGTGCCGAAAGCTCCACCAACTCGAAATCGGTTAGATACTGACCCAGCGTATCGACGCTGTTGCCGAAGCTGTTGTCCTCAAGATAAAAAGTCGGCCAGCCGCGAACATTGACATAACTGTAATAAGCCGCACCGATTGTCACACGCGACAGCCTTGCCTCGCTCAGATCATAGGCAAACACTCCCTGATAGCCACCCATATAGGAATCCAGCGCCTTGGAGCGTTCCTCGACCCAGAACCAGCCGCCAATCAATTTGGCATCGATACCGGCAAAGGAGCGCGCATAACGACCGCTGACACCTTCGGGGTGCAGGTTGTTGCTCCAGACCATCTCCCACTCACCCGGTCGGAACCAGGGGTTGACAACTTTGCCCGCGTCAACTGTCAGACCGGGCAGCCAGTCGCGCTCGATCCGGCAATAGGCCAGGTCCCAGCGCACCGGCTTGCTCGAGGCGGCATCAGTCAGAGTCTGGTTAACGGAGACCGGATTGTCGTCGCCGGTCGCCAATTGGAGCACGATGTCAATGCCGGGAGTAACCTCGGTCTTCAACGCGACCCGCGCTCTGATCCGGTTGCGACTCGCGGTTTCCTGACCCTGTTGTTCGATGAACTCATGTCGATAGCGGAAGTCGCCGGAGAGGGTCAGGTTGTCGGTCCAGGCGGCTGACGCCTCAGTGGTCAGGCAGGCTATGAATGCGAAAAGAAGCAGTGCTTGTTTCAAAGAAATCTCCTTAGTAAGGAATCACCGCTGCAAGTCCTTGTCATTGCCGCAAGCTATCTGGACCGCCTGAAGTTGGCAATTGATTTCGCGATTGCCAGGTTCGGTTCTACGAGAAAGCCCTTTACCGCCGGCGCCGGGCTGCTTAGTTTGGAGGACTGATGTTCCGCCGAGACCTGACAAAGGAGTACTCCATGAAATACCTGACGATATTGTCTCTGTCATTGCTGCTCTGTGTGACCGCGGTCGCCGAACCGATCAGCTATGCGCGCTACCCGGCGCTCTCGCCCGACAATCAGACGATCGCGTTCACTTATCGCGGCGATATCTGGAGCGTACCGGCGAGCGGCGGCCAGGCCACCCGGCTGACCATTCATGAGGCGGAAGATATCAGACCGCAGTACTCGCCCGATGGCAAGTGGCTGATGTTCTCTTCGCGACGCCACAATAATTATGATGTCTTCATCATGCCCGCCGCCGGCGGGCCGGCGCGCCAACTGACTTTCAACACCGAGTATGATGTCGGCACCGGCTGGTTCCCGAACAGCGACAGCGTGTTGTTCACCTCATATCGCGATGGTCGCGGGGATATCTTCAAGGTCGCCATCACCGGTGGCGCGCCAATTAAACTCACCGACTACAATGAAGAACGGGAGTATGATGGCAAGCTCTCGCCCGATGGTCGCTGGCTGATCTACAATGATGGCTCCGGACCCTACCGCTGGTGGCGGCGCGATCTCAGGACGGCCGGTAATTCCGACATCTGGCTGCTGGACCGCCAGGCGGCGGAGTTTACCTCGCAGCGCATTACCGATTGGCCCAACCATGACCTCTGGCCGATTCTCGATTTCGAGAGCGGCACGATCTATTTTGTCTCCTGTCGCGGCGAATGGGCGCAGGTACTCAAGGTCTCGCATGGCGGCGAGCCGGCGCCGCTCACCGATTTCAGCGGCGATGGCGTCCAGTGGCTAAATTCCAACCCACAGGGGAATGTGCTGGTCTTCGAGCAGAACTTCCAGATCTGGCTGCTCGATCCGGCGACCGGCGAGTTGCGCTCGGTGCCGATCGAGATTAGCAGCGATGAGGCTTTCAATCGGGTCGAGGTCAAGAATCTCGAGGGCGAGGTGGAATGGTTTTCACTATCGCCTGACGAAAAGAAGATCGCGGCGGTGGCGCATGGCGAGATTTACATCCTCCCGGCCGAGGAGCCGGAAATCGGTCGTCAGGTCACTTTCACCGGCGCGCGCGAACTCTATCCCGTCTGGGGTCACGACTCGCAGACACTCTACTATAGCTCCGACCGCAACGGCAACTATGACATCTTCAGCCTCGATGTTGTCAGTGGTGAGGAACGACAACTCACCGCCATCGAACTGAATGAAGCCAAGCCGCTGGTTTCGCCTGACGGCAAGTATCTGGTCTACTATCGTGGTCTTGAACAGGTGATTCGTCGCGATCTAGCCAGTGGTGCGGAAACGGTTTGGATGAAGGGCAACTTCTTCGATCTCGGGGTAGAGACGGCTTACCAATATGACTGGTCCCCCGATTCCCGCTGGTTGGCTCTTATTTTGGCGGGTCCGACCTACGAGACCGATGTTTTCGTGACCTCGCTGGCGGGCGACATTCACAACATCACCCAGTTTGCGGGCTGGAATTACCGGCCGAAGTTTGCGGCCGACGGCAAGTCGATCTATTTCACCTCCTGGTTCGACGAGACCGACAATACCTATCAGGTCGCGCTGCAACCTGAACCAATCGAATTCCCCGAGGCGAAGATTGACAGTCTCTTTCTGGCTGAGGACAAGACCGAGAAAGCTGAGGACAAGGGCGACACAGTCGCACCGGTCTTGATCGATTTCGACAATATCACCGCACGCCGCAAGCCCGCTTTCAACCTGTCGACATCGAGCGAGTGGCCGGTACTGCTGCCGGATGCTGAGAAGTTCGTTTTTGTCTCCTCGCTCTTGGGCAAGCCGGAGATCTGGTCAGTCAATGTAGAAGCTGATCCCGAGCTTACCCAGCTCACCCAATCGGGCAAAGCCAAGAGCTTCCTGCGAGCCACGAACGATGGCAAACAAGTTTACTTCCTTGAGGGTGGCGATATCAAGTGTCTGGAGCTTGACAGCAAGAAAGTGCAGACGCTCAAATTCGCGCCGACTCTGGAGGTCGACCTGGTGGCCAACAATCGGCAGAGGTTCAATGAGGCCTGGCGGATGCTCAATGACTACTTCTACGACCAGACCTTTCGCGGTGTCGACTGGGCCGCGGCGCGCGCCAAGTATGAACCGCTGCTCGATGAGATCCGCACCGAGCCGGAATTCGACAATCTGATGAATGAATTAATGGGCGAACTCAAAGGTTCGCATCTGGATATCTACCCGCGCGAATCGGGACCCGATGCCAACCTGCGTACCGGCCGTACCGGCTTCTACGTCGACTATAAGCGGCTCGACCGACAGGGCGACTATCAGGTGGCCGATGTACTGAGTGATTCACCCGCAGCACTGGCCGGGATCAAAGCCGGCGACTTCATCATCGCCGTCAACGATGTCCCCCTGAGCCGCAAGATCGATATCGACAGCCTGCTGGCGGGCACAATCGGCCATCGCGTTCGTCTCACGGTGGCCGGCTCACCCGAGGGCAAACCGCATCAAGTCGACCTCAAGCCGGTTCCTACCTCGGCACTTGATCTGCTCTGGTATGAGGATTGGGAACGCGACCGTCGCGAACTGGTCGATTCACTTTCCGGCGGCCGCCTGGCATATCTGCATATTCGGGCCATGAATCAGCCGGCGCTCGACCGTTTCCAGCGCGAACTGGTAGGCATTGCCGAACCGAAAGATGGTCTGATTATCGATGTGCGCAACAATGGCGGTGGCAGTATCGCCGTGCATCTGCTGGGAATGCTGGAGCGCACACCATATATCCTGCGCAACTTTCGGCATTTTCCGACCACCTCGGAGAACAAGATGCGTTCGAAAGCCTTCGAGAAGCCGCTGGCGCTCTTGATCAACAACTACTCCGGCTCCAATTCGGAGATCTTCACCGAGGGTTTCCGCAAACTGAAGCTGGGTCCGATTATCGGTGAGCCGACCGCCGGGGCCGTGATCGGCACCGGTGCATACTCTCTCATCGACGGCACCCGGGTGCGGCGACCCTCCTGGGGCGCGTACACCATCGAGATGGAGGACACCGATCTGCTGCCGCGCCAGCCCGATATCTTTGTCGAGAACACGCCGGATGACTACATCAACGGCCGCGACCCGCAACTGGTCCGCGCGGTGCAGAAACTATTGAAGGACCTGAAGTAGGTCAAGCTCTTTTGAAGCCTGATATCGTGGCTGTAGCCCACCCAGAGTGGAGCCTCATCAGA
>JBDRQZ010000384.1:0-4963 GCA_043826025.1 bacterium
CGCCTTTGTCCACTATGTCGAGGGCTGCACCGCGCCGACCTACAGCAGCGACTCACTGCATTCGGCAGTGGTTGAGATCATCGTCAAGCGGGGCGGCCGGGCTCGTTACACCACGATTCAGAACTGGTCGAAGAATGTCTACAACCTGGTCACCAAGCGCGCCTATGCCTATGAAGACGCCACGATGGAGTGGGTCGACGGCAACTTAGGTTCAAAACTGACGATGAAGTATCCCTCGATCTATCTGATGGGTGAAGGCGCCAAGGGCGAGATTCTCTCGATGGCTTTCGCCGGCGAGGGGCAGCATCAGGATGCCGGCGGCAAGGTGCTGCACTACGCGAAAAACACCTCCTCCTCGGTCGTTTCAAAGTCGATCTCCAAAGCGAGCGGGCGCTCCTCCTATCGAGGCCTGGTCAAAGTGGCCAAGGGTTGCACGGGCGTGAAGTCGAATGTGGAGTGTGACGCGCTTTTGCTCAACGAGAACTCTCGCACCGACACCTATCCCTACATGGAGATCGATGAAGAGGATGTTTCGATCAGTCATGAGGCGCGGGTTTCGAAAATCTCCGAGACCCAGCTTCACTACCTGCGCTCGCGCGGTCTCTCCGAGGCGGAAGCCTCGATGATTATCGTCAACGGTTTCATCGAGCCGATTGTCAAGGAGTTGCCGATGGAATACGCGGTCGAGTTAAACCGACTGATCGAACTTGAGATGGAAGGATCGGTGGGCTAATGGCAGTCAAAGTCAGACAGACCAAAGACCGCGATTTTCTCGCGGAGTTGACCGGCGACCGGTTGAGTGATTGGCTGGCGACTTCGCTGGCGAATGATCCGATCACCGCCTGGCGCAAGGAGAGCCTGACCCGCGCCCGGCAATTGCCGACGCCGTCCAACAAGGATGAAGATTACAAGTATATCGATCTGCGGCGGCTCGATCTGAGTGAGTTGACCCCGATCGAGGTCATCAATACCCGCAATCGTAACGGCAGCCGCACCACCGAAATCGCCGCCGGCTCGCGTTCGATCCCTGATCTGCCGAACCGACTGCGTTTTGCCGATCATGCCGGCGACAATGTCGACGACTACTTTTTCGGCTCGCTTGCCGATGGTGCGGCGCAGATGCCGGAACGGGTGGCGCACTATCTGAGATTCTGCGATCAACAGTTTCCCGCAGGCAAGCTGGCGCTGCTCTCACATGCCTACCTCTCGAACGGTGTGCTTTTCTATCTGCCGGCCGAGCGGGTCCTACGGGCGCCACGCCAGCTTTTTGTCAAGCTGGCCGGTGAGAACGCCTTGACCTCCTACACCAAATTGGTGATCGCCGAGCCGCAATCGCAGGCTGATCTGGTCTGGGATATCAGCGCCGAAGCGAATGCGTCGGGGTTTTTCAACGGTACTCTCGATATCGTCGCACATGCCGGCAGCAAGCTGACCATCCTGCTCAGCCAGGAGTTGGCGGGCAAGCTCAGTTCGGCGCTCACGGTCCGGGCCTACCTGGAAGAGAACGCCGAAGTCGAGATCGCGACGATCAATGCCGGTGGCAATGTGGTCCAGGTTGAAATCGATCTGCAACTCGCCGGACGCGGCAGTCGCGGTATCGTAAATGGCATCTATCTGGCCGGCGAGCGGGAGAATTTCAACTTCCTGACCCATCAGAACCACCAGGTCGGCGACACTAATACCGAAGTCTACTGCGCCGGGACGCTCTCCGGCCGCTCGGCGGTCAGCTATCTCGGCAAGATCACGATTGCCGAAGGTGCGCAGCGCAGCGACGCCTACCAGACCAATCGCAATCTGGTGCTCAATCGCGGGGTGCGGGTCAACAGCTCGCCCAAGCTGGAAATCTCCGCCAACGATGTGCGTTGCAGTCATGGTGCGACCACGGCACGAGTTTCCGATCTGGAAATGTACTACCTGCGCTCGCGCGGGTTGGATCGACAGACCGCCAAGGTCATGCTGGCGGAAGGCTTCTTGCAGCAGGTGAAGTCACGCGTGCAGGGCGAGACACTGAAACAGGGTTTCGCCGACCGTCTCGGTTGGCTACTGGAAAACTGGAGCGACAATGCCGCTTGATATCTCTCAACTCCGGCGCAGCTTCCCGATTTTCGCGACACAGGAGCGACGCGGACGCCCGCTCGTCTATCTTGACAGCGCCGCGACCACTCAGAAGCCGCAAACGGTAATCGATGCGATCACCAGCTTCTATCGGGATGACTACGGTAGTGTGCATCGCGGCATTTATGAGCTTTCGGCGAGAGCGACTCAGAAGTATGAACATGCCCGTGAGGTGGTCGCCGATTTCCTGGGTGCGACCACGCGTGAGGTGATTTTTACCAGAGGCGCCACCGAGTCGATCAATCTGGTGGCGCGCGCCTGGGGCGAGGCCAACCTCAAAGCCGGTGACGAAATCCTCCTGACTGAGCTTGAGCACCATTCCAATCTGGTCCCCTGGCAGATGCTGGCGCAGAGATCTGGCGCGAAATTGCGCTTCGCCGGTTTGACCGATGATCGGCGGGTCGATCTCGCCGATCTGAAGCGCAAGTTGTCGAAGCGAACCAAACTGGTTGCGCTTACCGGAATGTCCAATGTTACCGGCGATATGCCGGATCTTGCCGCAGTGACCGAGGCTGCGCATCGGGTCGGTGCGCGCGTGCTGGTAGATGGAGCGCAACTGGTGCCACACTGTGGTTTCGATGTCAGAGCGGTTGACTGCGACTGGCTGGCCTTCTCCGGCCACAAGATGCTGGGTCCGACCGGTATCGGCGTGCTTTATCAGAAAGAGGAGATCGGCGAGGAGTCTCCTCCTTGGCTGGGTGGCGGCGATATGATCGAATTCGTCGATTATGACTCCTTCACCACCAATGAATTGCCGTACAAGTTCGAGGCCGGCTCGCCAAATGCCGCTGGAGCGATCGGACTGGCTGCGGCTATTCAATTTCTGAATGAGATCGGCTGGGAGAATATCGTCGCCCATGAACGCCAGCTAACTGAATATGCCTTGGAGCATCTGCACGCGGTTGAAGGTCTGGTACTCTATGGTCCCCAGAATCCGGAGCGACGCGGTGCGGTTTTCTCTTTCAATTATCAGGATCTGCACTCTCATGATTTGGCGACGATTGTCGATGCCGATGGGATTGCGTTGCGCGCCGGTCATCACTGCGCCCAGCCGCTAATGAAGAAACTGGGCGTCGGCTCAACTGCGCGGGTGAGTTTCTATCTCTACAACTCTCAGGATGAAATCGACTTGCTCTGCGGCAGCCTCAAACGAAGTCGGAGGTTTCTCAGCAATGCAGTTGGATGATCTCTACCGGCAGGTTATCGTCGACCATTATAACCGGCCGCGCAATTACGGTAAACCGGCGAAATGGGATATCGAGATTGAGGGCAAAAACCCAGTCTGCGGCGATGAAATTACCCTCTATCTCACGGTCGAAAATGACCGGATTGCGGACTGCCATTTCGAGGGGCGTGGCTGCTCGATTTCGATGGCTTCAGCTTCGGTGATGACCGAGACCCTGAAGGGCAAGAATCTCCAGGAAGCCACTGCAATCCTGCGCGATTTCAACCACTTAGTTCGCGGCGAGCAGTGTTCACGCTGCGAGGACTATGGCGACGTAGTCGCTTTTGAGGGTGTTGCCAAATTTCCGGTACGGATTAAGTGTGCACTACTAGCCTGGAAGACTATTGAATCTGCAGTCTCCGGCCCCATACAGCCGACCTCCTAAAAACCCAACTGTTCAGAATTCGTACAGCCGCATAGGCCCTATTTGCACCCTCTCAATCGCTGTCCAATAACTGCGCGACAGCCTCTTGAAAACTGTTTTTGTATTGACACAAGAGGGGTTTTGGCTATATTTTACGGTGTCGGGGGATACTTCTTTGGGGGCAAGTTATATCATTTGGTGGCGGTGCCAAAAACAACTTCTATTACTGAGAGATAAGAACATAAGTATTAAGGTTTTTTTTAAGGAGGACCGAATGTCCAACCGTCTCGGAAGCACAGGATTCGTGCTGCTCTTGATTGGGGTGCTGGTCTTTGCGACAGGCTCAAGCGCTCTGGCCCAGCAAGACCGGGTAATTCTCAACTGCCCCGTCGTGGTCACTCCCCCGAGCGTTAATACCGCAGTGCCGGTCGAGGTACACTACACCGTCGGTACTGTTAACGTAGGGGGGTTCTCCCTGGGATTCCACTACGATTCCGATGTCATCGAAATCGACAGTATGAGCAAGATCGGTACTGACTTGCCCCAGCCCTTCTTCTTCACACCGGTGGCCATCAATACCGACTTGAACACGATACTTGTCGGCTACGCTGATTTCACCGGCGTGCTGCCGATGCCGCCGGGTGACAGCGGCCTGGCGTTCACGCTGTGGTTTACGGTGCCGGGCGGTACCGACAACCACTGCGTTGATATCGATTCCATGTTTGTGCCACCGGCGGGCAACTTCATTTTCTCGAGGCAGACCGGTGGTTCAATTGTCCCCGAATGGGTCGATTGCGGTACGGCAGATATTCAGATCGGAACGTGCGAAGTTAACGATCCGCCGACCGCTATCTGCCAGAATGTGACGGTCAGCGCGGATGCGAACTGCGAGGCTGCCGTCGCGGCGGCTGCCGTTGACAATGGCTCTTTCGATACCGATGGCACGATTGCCAACATGAGTTTGAATCCGGCAGGGCCTTATCCGCTCGGAGCGACTCCGGTCACGCTGACCGTGACCGACGACCTCGGTGCGACCGATGAGTGTCAGGCGACGATTACGGTTGAAGACAACACCAATCCTGAACTGACTTGCCCCGGCAACATTACAGTGAGCACTGATGCCGGATTGTGCGAGGCCGTGGTGAATTTCGCCGCCTCAGCGACGGACAATTGTGATGAGAGTGTAACGATTGCTTACAGCCAGAACCCTGGCACGGCGTTTCCGAAAGGTACCACCACAGTTAATGTGACTGCTACCG
>JBDRQZ010000385.1:0-3900 GCA_043826025.1 bacterium
GTGACCTATGTCATCGACACCGACCGCATGATTCGCTATGCCTTCATTGATGCCGACTACCGCAAGCGGGCCGAGCCGAAGGATATCATTGCGGCGTTAGAACAGCTTCAATAAGCCGCCATAGGCCGTAAGCGCTTCAGAATCGTCGGGCATTGAATTGCCCTAATCGCTATATTCCTCGGCATGGAGTGGTATCTCTATCCTGCCGTGGTCGCTGCCGGGTTTCTCTGCGGTTTTATCAACACGCTGGCCGGTAGTGGGTCGCTGGTCACACTGCCCCTGCTGATTTTCATCGGGCTGGACGCCAATGTCGCCAACGGCACCAATCGGGTGGCAATCCTGCTGCAGAATGTCGTCGGGGTGACTCGCTTTCGGCAGAAAGGTCTGCTGTCGCTCAAACGCGGGTTGATCCTCGCCATCCCGGCAATCATCGGCGCGGTGATCGGTGCTCAGATTGCCGTCGATCTTGACGAGCAGACCTTGCGGCGAGTGATCGGCGGATTGATGGTCGTGATGTTCTTCGTGATCCTGATCCGGCCGAAGCGCTGGCTGGAGGGCCGCCCCGAGTTGGTGCAGCGCTCCGGCTGGCTGCAGATGTTAATCTTCTTCGGCATCGGTGTCTATGGCGGTTTCATTCAGGCGGGAGTCGGTATTTTCCTTCTGGTGGGATTGGTGCTCTCCGCCGGTTATGATCTGGTGCGCGCCAATGCGGTCAAGGTTCTGATTATCCTCTGTTTCACCGCTTTTGCCCTGATTGTCTTCCTGCTGCATGACCAGGTGCGCTGGGCGATTGGCTTGATCCTCGCAATTGGTAATATGGCCGGCGCCTGGGTGGCGGTTCATACCGCCGCGCAACGGGGTGCGAAATTCGTGCGGGTGCTCCTGATAGTTGTGGTGGTTGTCTCAGCGATCCTGCTGCTCAGTGGGTTTGCCTAATCGTTGTGTCAGGTCTTGGTCGAGCGCCCGCCGAGGGCGGGTGGTCGTGTGACCTGACATTAGGTAGCGGCAGGTCACACTCTCGCCCGCTGGGCTCGCGCAAGACCTGCCGCAACTCTTGAGGTCACATCCTCGACCGCTAGGCTCGCGCAAGACCTACCGCAACTCCTGAGGTCACACTCTCGCCTGTTGGGCTCGCGCAAGACCCGCCGCAACTGCGTAGCTACCTACGCCCAATCGCGCCAAACTGCAATCTTGCCCGGTGCGTCGGTGAGGTAAACATGTGCGCTACTCCACGGCCACTCCTTCTCGTTACCGACGAGACCAGCACGAACCGGATTCGCGTGTATATATCTGAGCTTGGTGCGGAAGACATTTTCAGAACGGATTACAACTCGGTCATAACGAGGCATCCAAATGTTGCTCTCAGTAAACCCCAAATCTGAAGCGATTTTCTGAGAGACAAACTTCTTGAAATCGCGCATAAAGCCAGCCAGGTCCTTGCCCCGGAGAAAAAGCAAGAGGTGAATGTGGCTCGGCATAAAGACGTACCCTGCAATCTGCGCTTTGTACTTCTGCCCGCAGAATCTCAAGGAGGTTGCCATTCCTTCGTACATTCCCGGAATTTCGCCGTACCTATGCCACTCGTGAAAGGTCGTAGTTACGAAGAAACAGACTTCATTCTGTTGATTTGAATATCGAAGTCCCATTGTCCCAAGTGAAGCCAGGTCTGGCTTCTTCGCAATCACAAAAGCAAGATCGTCGCTACTCGTTGTGTCAGGTCTTGCGAGCGCCCGCCGAGGGCGGGTGGTCGTGTGACCTGACACTCCAGGCGACGGCAGGTCACACTCTCGCCCGCTGGGCTCGCGCAAGACCTGCTGCAACACTTGAGGTCACATCCTCGCCTGTTGGGCTCGACCAAGACCTGCCGCGACCACAGATTATTCCGTCGAGGCCGTCCTGGCGGACCCCTGCTGGATGCTTGCCAAGTATCTCAGCCCCTGCTGGGCGTCGCGGTTGTCGGGCCATATTTCTACGGAGCGCTGGTAGTGACGCGCTGCGGCCGCATAGTCACCTCGTTTAACCTGGATGTAGCCGAGATGATTATAGGTCTTGGCAATCTCCGGATCGCGCACTTGCAGCTCGCGGATAATCTGCAGGTCATAGGGCGCAAGCTGTGCCGTGCTAATCCCCTGCGCAAGTTGCTGCTCTATCAAGGTTAGAATCGTTGTGTCCTCTGCATAGGTGTCAAGGCAACGCCACAGCATTTCTTTGTAGGGCAGTGTAATGTCAAGTTGGCTGGTCAGCATCGCCTCAAATTCCGCCAGCGCCTCATCATAGCGTTCGGCCTGCAGATGGAGCTTGCCCAGCTTGCGGTATACCAGGTCAGGATCAATATAGAGCGAGCCTCGGACCTGCTCATATTGCGCCGTCGCGGCCTCAAGCTGACCTTGCTGCTCGGCCAGTTCGCCCAGATTGAACAGGATCAGGTCCTTAAGGTTGCTCTCCTGTTGGGCGGCGTGGCGCAAAATCCTGGCGGCTTCCTGTGGCGCCCCGGCATGTTGATAGGCCACCGCCAGATTGACCATCACCCCGACCTGATCGGGATCGATCTCCAGCGATTTCTGATATTGGGCAACCGCCTGGCGATAGTCACCTTCCTGCAAGCAGCCGTCGCCATAATGCTTGTAATTTGCCGCCTCCGCCTGAACGCCTAGTTGGGCCCACTCCTTCAGCCAGTCCGGCTCGGCTAGCGACACCGCACCGAAAGCAATCAGCAGCACCCATACCAACAACAGACCCCAAGTCAGGATCGTGCGGCTACGAGTATGTGACGACTTCCTAGCAGGCATGGTGGACGACCAGGAGGACATTCTTGCCCTCATTCTTCAAGCGGTTAAACAACTCGGTGGCGCGCCGATTCTGAAGGCAGACTACCTGAACTGCTCGCTGCGACTTGTGGTCATAGACAAATTGCACCGGAGCTTTCGTGGGAAAACCCAACCCACCTGAGCCATCAGAGCCGGTGGCTACCACGATTATGTCGGCGCCCTGTTTGAGCAGGAACTCCTGATCGCGGTTGTTGAAGAAGCGTTTCTTGTCGACCGGACGGAAGCTGCCGCCGGGGAAAACCATCAGATCGAAAAAGGGAACCCGAATCCCATGATAATTCGTCAGTTCCTCCTCGGTGCGAATGACCTTTTCCGGATTGTGAGTCGCGAACAGGTAGGCCTGCACCAGAAAAGCGCCAACCAGGATAGTCACCAAAGTGAACTTTACTGCCTGATGGCGGCTTGAGTGGAACAGCAGCAGGAACAAGCCAAATCCACCGAGCGTGAAGCTCACCACATAGCCGCAGTATTCCCGCTCAGTGAGCACTGAGCTGATACTCAGCAGGAGTAGTGCGAAAATGAACATCAGGATCAACAGGCTGGGGCGGCGCCTGAAGTCATCTTTCAGTTGCGGCTGCCGCACCTGCCGCCATTCGGTCGCCAGTGTTTTGCGATCGGTGGTCGCAAAATAAATCATGACAATTCCCATCAGACAGCCCCAGAGGTCCTTGCCGATATCGCAGACATCGAACACCCGGCTGGAGAGTTGCATCTGGAAAACTTCATCGAATGTGGAAAACCCCAGCGCTGCCCGGTAGGTAATCAGCATGATCTTAGCGGCAGGCACCTTGCGGGGCGTCAGATCGCGGTAGATTATGTAAGCGAAAATACCATAGGCGAGGTAGTGCCAGTTCTGTTGCAGGTCGTAGAAATTGTGATCGAAGTAGTAGTCGGTAATCTGGTTGGCGATGGTCAGCATGACAACCACGACAGCTACCCCAAGCAGAAGTGTCCGTGTAATGTAGGGACGCAGCGCGACAATCAGTGTAATCAGTAGTCCTGCCCCGAGTACCGGCATGATCGGGATTGAGAGGTCGCCCAGTGCGAGGGTGGATGAGGAGAGCGCCGAGAT
>JBDRQZ010000386.1:0-5358 GCA_043826025.1 bacterium
AAAACCTTGACAAGCTAACTTGCAGGAAATAAATTCCTTACAAGTCAAAGACAATTCCAGTAATTCCCAGCGTCGAACTGGATAAAGAATACGCACGAGGAAATAACTGGGAAATGGCGTTTGCCAGGGAAGGCGGGGATGGCAAAAATTACACTCACTAAGACAAGGCGCACGCGGAAGACGCCGCTCTCGCCGGAAGAGGCCAAGCGCCGGCGGCGGGAATATCAGCGCCAGTACTACCTTGCCCACCGCGAGAAAGCCAAGGAGTACCAGCGACAGTACAACCTTCTGCACAAGAAAAAGCAGCGGTTGCCCGGAGCCAAAGGCAGGAACGCCTTGGATTTCAAACGGGAACCGGCGAAGATGACCTACAACCCGCATGACATCATGCACGCTCCGGCTGAAAAAACTTTGCGAATCCTGCAAAAGATCATCGCCGGCGAGAAGATGTTCACCATGTAGCTCAGTCGGTTAGCAGGAAAAGACCGAAGGTGCCGCAGAGTCTCAGGCTGAATGGAGATTCTCTGCGGCACTTTCTCATTTGCAACCGTATATTTTTGCAATTATCTTAGGCCATTTAAGAGCGATGATGATGAGTATCAAAATAGGAGCAAGAAGTGGCAAGGAAAAGCAAGACTAAGGGGCCGGATCCCGGCACCGCGAAGAAATCAGCCAGGAAGTCTCCGAAGACGATGAAAATCGGGGTGAGGACCACCGAGGCGCCGGAGCAATCAGCGGCTACTGACGAATTCCAGAAGTTGAAGCTGTTCTATCACTTCGGCGGCGGCAAAGCCGAGGGAACCGGTGTCATGAAAGACACGCTCGGTGGTAAGGGCGCCGGCCTGGCGGAGATGACCAATGCCGGTATTAATGTCCCCCCGGGGTTCACGATCTCGACCGAAGCCTGTAAGCTCTATTACGACAACAAGATGTCGATGCCGCGCTGGTTTGAGAAAGACATGAAGGACGCAATGCTGAAGCTGGAGAAGCAGCAGGGTGCCAAATTCGGCGATCCGGCCAACCCGCTTCTCGTCTCAGTTCGATCCGGCGCCAAATTCTCGATGCCGGGCATGATGGATACTGTCCTGAACCTCGGTCTCAACGATGAGACCGTCAAGGGCTTCATCGCCAGGACCGACGATCAGCGCTTCGTTTACGATCTCTACCGCCGCTTCATCTCGATGTTCGGCAATGTCGTGCTCGGCATTGACTCCGATCTCTTCGAAGAAGTCATCACCAAGAAGAAGAAACAGCGCCGGGTGAAGCAGGATGCGTCGCTCACCGTCGACGATTTCAAGGCAATCACCAGGAAATTCCTGAAGCTCGTAGAGGAAAAATCAGGAGAGCCATTCCCGGCCGATCCCTGGCAACAACTGAAGCTGGCGCGGGATGCTGTCTTCCGCAGTTGGAATGCGCCACGGGCGATCACCTATCGAACCGCCAATGACATCCCCGCCGACCTGGGCACGGCAGTCAACATCCAGACGATGGTGTACGGCAACATGGGTGAGAACTCGGCGACTGGCGTCGGCTTCACCCGCAATCCAGCCACCGGTGAGAAGGAATTCTACGGTGAGTTTCTGGTGAACGCTCAGGGTGAGGATGTGGTCGCCGGTATCCGGACGCCGCAGCCAATCAGTGAACTCAAGAGCGTGATGCCGAAGGCCTTTGCTGAATTGCGGGCGATCACCGACCGCCTGGAGCAGCACTACCGCGATGTGCAGGACTTTGAGTTTACGATTCAGGAGGGCCGACTCTACATGCTGCAGACCCGGACCGGCAAGCGCACCGCTCAGGCCGCCGTCAAGATCGCGGTCGACATGGTCACTGAAGGTCTGATCAGCAAAGAAGAGGCGCTGATGCGGGTCGAGCCGGTGCAGCTCGATCAATTGCTGCATCCGCGAATCGACCCCCAGGCCAAGCCGGAGGTGATTGCGCGCGGGCTCTCCGCCTCGCCAGGCGCTGCCTCGGGCAAAGTCGTATTCCACGCCGATGAGGCGGTACGCCTGCGAGAGAAGGGCGAGAGAACGATCCTGGTGCGGATGGAGACTAATCCCGACGATATCGCAGGCATGATCGCGGCTCAGGGAATTCTGACGGCACGGGGTGGCATGACCTCGCACGCGGCAGTGGTCGCTCGCGGGATGGGTAAGCCCTGTGTGGCTGGCTGTGAAGATATCCGGGTCTATGAGGCGCGACGCCAATTCGCTATCGGCACGCTGGTAATCAAGGACAAGGATGTCATTACAATCGACGGCACCACCGGCGAAGTAATGCAGGGCGAGGTGCCGACGATCGAGCCGGAGCTTTCCGGCGAGTTCGGCAAATTCATGGAATGGGCGGATGGGGAGCGCCGTCTCGGTGTGCGTACCAATGCCGACACCCCGGCGGATGCCGAAGCGGCACGTCGGTTTGGCGCGGAGGGGATCGGCCTCTGTCGCACCGAGCACATGTTTTTCGGCAAGAACCGTCTGCCCCACATCCAGAATATGATTTTGGCTTCGACCCAGGATGAACGGCAAGCGGCGCTCGACCGCCTGCTGCCGTTCCAGAAATCTGATTTCAAGGGCATCCTTGCCGCGATGGAGGATCTGCCGGTTACCATTCGGACCCTCGACCCGCCGTTGCATGAATTCCTCCCCAAACAGGAGGAAGTACTGCAACAGATCGCCGAGATCCAGGGCAACGAGGATCTGGACGCTGAGCACAAAGAGGAGAAGCTCAAGCGACTCAAGCATGTCCTCGAGCAGATTGAGCAGCTTCATGAGCAGAACCCGATGCTGGGTCATCGCGGTTGTCGGCTGGGCATCACTTACCCGGAGATCACCGAGATGCAGGCCAAAGCGATCTTTGCCGCAGCCGCCGATCTTATCAAGAAGGGCAAGAAGGTCTACCCCGAGGTGATGATCCCGCTGGTGGGCAACGCCAAGGAGTTTGCCAACCAGAAGGAGATCGTGGTAAGGGTGGCCGAAGCAGCGATGCGCCGCCACAAGATCGAGATTCCCTATCTGGTCGGCACGATGATCGAAATCCCCCGCGCCGCACTGACTGCCGGCGAAATCGCCAAAGAAGCGCAGTTCTTCAGCTTCGGCACCAATGACTTGACCCAGATGACGATGGGGTTCTCGCGCGATGACGCCGGCAAGTTCCTGCGCTATTACTATGAAAAGGAGATTCTCGATAAGGATCCCTTTGTCACGATCGATCAAGTCGGTGTCGGGCGGCTCGTGCGTATGGCTACCGAAGAGGGGCGCGCGGTCAATGAGCATCTGAAGGTTGGAATCTGCGGCGAGCATGGCGGTGATCCACGTAGTGTCGAGTTCTGCCACGAAATCGGACTGAATTATGTCTCCTGCTCACCTTTCCGAGTGCCGATTGCTCGCCTCGCCGCGGCGCAGGCGACGATCCGCGAACGTGGTGGTCCGCAGCCGCACAAGGTCGGCAAACCGAAGGCGGCCCGCAGCAAGGCTGAACCGAAGGCGAAGAAGACGCCCAAGGCTGAGAAAGTGAAGGATAAGGTCGCAGCGACGAGCAAGCCCAAGGCAGACAAAAAGACGGCAGCAAAAAAGCCAACCCCCAAGACGGTTGCCAAACCGAAAGCGACCAAAGCTGCCAGGAAAACCAGCAAGCGGAAGAAGTAATCCTGATCTGAACGGTATGAAGCCGGATCCGCCTGTCGCGGGTCCGGCTTTCTTTTTGCCGATTGTTGACAGGCGCGGCGCGGTTGTCTAATATAGGTCGTTCATTCTGGCGAATATGAGTGATTTCGGTCAATAGAGGAAATGAGAGAGATGGAAAAATCAGTTTCACAACGGTTGGCGGAATGGGTCTACAATCTGCGTTATGAGGACCTGCCCGAAGCAGTGATCGTCGCTGTCAAACGGATTCTGCTCGACACGCTTGCCTGCGGCATGGGTGGCCATCACTCACATGATGCCGGGCTGGCGGGCAAAGTGATCCTTGGCATGGGCGGTAAACCGGAGGCCACCATTCTCGGTTCGAGCCAGCGCACCAACGCCTACAATGCGGCACTGCTCAATGCGATTCAGGTGCGCTCGATGGACTACAATGATATCTACTGGAAAGAGGATCCCTCGCATCCCTCCGACATTATCCCCGCCGGCACCGCAATGGGTGAACGTCAGGGGAAATCGGGCAAAGACCTGCTGGTGGCGATAGCAATTGGCCATGAGGTGGAAATGCGGCTCTGCGAGTTTGCCCATCCCGGTATCCGCGAGCGGGGCTGGCACCACGCAACTTTGACAGCATTTGTGTCGCCCCTGGTCGCCGGAAAAATGCTGGGCCTCAATGTCGACCAGCTCACTCATGCACAGGCAATTGCGGCCTGCCACTCATTCACGCTCGGCGCCGTGGCGGCCGGCAAACTCTCGATGATGAAAAACACCTGCGATCCTCTCTCAACTCACAAAGGTGTGATGGCGGCACTGCTGGCCGAGCAGGGTTACACCGGCACGATTCAGATCTATGAAGGCAAGGAAGGCCTCTACCAGGAACTGGGCGGCGATTTCGAGACAGAATTGTTGTTTGAGGGTCTCGGCCAGAATTGGCGCGTGCCTGACATCTCCTTTAAGGCGTTCCCCACCGAGTTTCTGACGCAGTCGCCGGTGACGGCGGCGCTGAAGCTGGTCAAGGAGAAGAATGTGAAGTGGGAAGAGATTGAAGAGGTCAAGGTCTTCACGATTCATCGCGCCGTCGACATTCTCGCCGATCCGACCAAGTACCACCCGAAAGAGAAAGAGACCGCCGATCACTCGATGCCCTATTGTGTCGGCGCCGCAATCATGGACCGCATGGTGACGCCATTGCAGTTTCTGCCGGAGAGGATTGCCGACCAGAAACTGATCGACTTCATCCAGAAAATCAAAGTCCTGGCGGATGATGAACTCGAAGCGCAGTTCCCGAAGCTGCAACCCTCGCGAGTCGAGTTCAGGATGAAATCGGGGGAGACGCTGACCCAGTCGGTCGACTACGCCAAAGGCGATCCGCGCGAGCCGATGACCGAGGAGGACTTGATGGACAAATTCTATGGTCTGACCAAGCCCTACACCAGTGATGAACACCGCGCCAGGATTGCCGCGGATATCAAGACCCTGGAGAAGTTCGACCGGATCGAAACCTTTGTCGCCTCACTGGCGATGTAGAGATACACGTGGGTGCCACACCGCTTGCGGTGGGGATTGACTCCATATCTGACAGCAGGTGAAAGCTACTGTCATTGCGAGCGAAGCGAAGCAATCTCCGACTCTTGAATCTGGGGACAGAATGCGAGATTGCCGCGCTTCCTGCGGTCGCTCGCAATGACACGCTCAGACTCGTCGCCCCTGCGCGGGCGGGCCT
>JBDRQZ010000387.1:0-2489 GCA_043826025.1 bacterium
CACCTCCCAACCAACCACCCACAAACATAATCAATATCGTGAATAAAATCACAAGCGAACCTGCGTCACTCCCGCCGGTCAGTTGACAACCAGACCCGGCAACCCCCCCCAACAGCCACAGACGAGAGGTTCGCGGCTACCACCAAGACTTTACTCGGGAGAGACCATGCAGGTTGAGTGAACAGCGATTTTGGACGCTCTGAAACTGCGGATTGGAACCGGGCTCCCCCTGACAGCGCGAGGCAAGAGGAACCTCAGAACAGGCCTGCTTGTGAATTGTATCACAAATCAAAACAACTGTCGATCGCCTGCCGACAACTTCAGGTGCAAATCAGATGATGTGTCACCAGGGACGCTATTTCGGCACACCATGTGATAAGTATCACAAATGAGGATCCAGAGGACACCTTGTGGAGCAGCCCCCACCTGCCCGATCGAGATAGTCAAAACCAGACACAGTCTCAACCAACCAAAGCCTAGCCACCACCAAGCCACTTGTCTTTCATACCGAGATCCGGGCCAGCCCAGCACCAGACTCGACAGCAAATGCCGAGACGGTGACAATTGGTTTGCAGCCGCGCGCGAGGTCTGGCAAAGCCGGACAACGTGGCGATACGAGCTCGTCCCCCTGCTGCCGGACGAAGCTCAATACAAGCGTCCTGGAAGCACGGGCATGTTGAAAGAATTTCTCTACTTCACAGGTGAACAACTTCGAATTACGGGAGCCCTCAGGCGACTCGCCTGAGGGCCATCTGATTACGCAGCAGGCGTCACGCGAGTCGCCTGACGCCGCCGGGCGATTATGGCTTTTTCAACACGCCCACGGGCGGGGATCTCGATCGGTAGAATCATCGCCGCGTCGATTTCTCGTAAGCACCGGCTGGCCGATTCACTCCCCGTTGCCGCTGAGCTATCCGAGGCGCCGGCCGGACGGCTCAATCGGATAATTACGTACTATTGCGGAGGCCTCACTACCTCAAGATATGTGGAGCGTTTGCCCAGACTTCTCTCTCGTAGATTGGCCTAGCCAAGAAGTTCGTGTTGATCGGCTGAGTCGGCCAAACCTGCTCTGGGGCGGCCTGCGGGAAATGCGGGAGAGCCACAGCCCGAGGTCATTTGTCTCCAGCCGACCTGCCACTTTGGCAGACAGCCACGGTACTTCACAACGTCCTTTAGAACGTCCAGGTGAGGTTGGTGGAGAGCAGATACAGGGTGGCGTTGTCGGTCTCGCGATCATGCCATTCCCACTCGCTCGAGAAGAGCAGGGTGTAGCCGAGGTGTTCCGAGAAGCTGACATCACCGATGAGGCTCAGCCGCTCGAAATAGAAGCTGGACTGAAAGTCAGTGGGAAATTCCAGTTTGCGGCGGCCTGATTCCGAATTAAGCGAGATCAGCGCCGATCCGGGCAAAAGCAAGTCGATCTGGGCATGAGCGGCGAGCTCGAGGTAATCCTCGGCATCCAAGGTCGTATCCGGGTTCTGTCTGAGCCACTCGCAGGAGGGTCCGAGGCCGACTTCAAGGCTGTTCCAGTCCAGGCCAATCAGGGCCGCCAGCCCCAGCCGGCTGTAGTCGGTGTTGATAAAACTGCCGCCGGTGTAGCGCATGATCTCGACTTCAATTGTCTGTTTGGCAAAGACAAGATCGGCAACCCGGACCCGATTGCGACCATCAATATCCAGGCGCCAGTGGTCATCTCGACCATCGGGCAGTTCGTAGTTCTTGGATTCAATCAGCCCAAGAAAGTCCACTTCACCGGCTGTGTAAAACCCCAGAAGCGACCAGTCCAGGCCAATCGCCAGGTAATTCAGGGATGAGCTATCGGGCACCTGGCGCTGGGTGACATAAACCGCGGCGTCGGCCATGGAGAAATTATCGAAGATCTTCTGCAGACCGGACCTGAGTGTCAAACGGCGATGATTGTAGTTATAGTCGGCCGGGTCTTTGAATCTAACGGCGTTTAGCTTTGCGAAGGTTTGCCAATCGAGAGTGCTGGACAACGGCATGGTCCATTTGGTGCGCGCCCAGCCCTGCAGGTAGGAGTCGCCGAACGCCGCCTCACCACGGTAGCGCTGGCGCGCCTCCAGCTCCCCCTGCCACTCGAGCTGGTGGGAGCCCAGCTCCAGACGGTGACGGATATCCAGACGGCCTCGAATGAACTCTTTCGTTTGCTCGTAGTTCAGGCCGGTTTCGAATCGACGGCTGTTGGGAGCGACATATCGAACGGTCAATTGGCCTTTGAGTTCATCGAGGTAATTGGTGGTGAGGGACCAATTGGTCAGAGTGGAGTCGGTGTCGGTAACTGCGGCCGAATCAAGGAAATACTCCTGCGAAAGCAGCTCGTACCCAAGACCGGCCCTCATAGAAAGACCAGAGGCCCGAAGCTGGCGATTCGGGCCTCCGACCATTATGCCAAGTAACGATGCTAATATAAAAAGTGCGTGAGGACGTCGCCACGCCCCAAAACGCAACAGTTTTCTACATACCACTGT
>JBDRQZ010000388.1:0-6915 GCA_043826025.1 bacterium
GCCGATGGCCCGTTTGGCCCCTTTGTGGCCCCTTTACGCAGCATGTATACTGTTCCTTTTCCGGTAGTGCCGACCTTCTCCAAGATGCCTTTTTCGACAAGTTCCATAAGGTCGCGGTGTGCAGTACGTTTCGCCACGCCAAAAAGGGTTTGGTATTCCGTATTTCCGATCCGCTCGGCAGTTTTAAGGTGAATCAAAGCCCTTTGCTGCCGATCGTTGAGATAGAGCGCCGCGATTACCTCTGTCGTCAGCCAGTCTCGCCAGACCGTGCTCGTGAACTCTCCGCCCCGCTGGACAAAAGCGGGTTCGGGAAGGGAGTGGGCAAGGCTCTAACGGATCATCCTGAGGGTGCCGGTGCCGAATTTTTCGAGGTAGCGGGCGAGGAAAAGCGCCTCGCAGATGCGGGGATTACGGGCCACGGAGCCGTGGGGCAGGCGCAGGCTTTCGGGGGTGAGCGGCGGGATCAGGGTACCGGGGTTCCATACTTCCACGCGGTCGGCGAACACGGAAACCTGCACGGCGCCAGCCGAGGCATAATCCCGGTGGGCAATGGCGTTGACAATGGCCTCGCGGATCACATCGGGCGGTATCTCGTAACGGACGGGCGCCCGCGTGCTTTCGGACCTGGTGCCCACGCTTTTGTCGAGCTTGGACATGGCAAAGTCTGCAGCCATGTCCACCTGATCGAAGAGGGTGCCCTTGAAGATGCGGTAAAAGGGGACGGGACGCTCGATCTCGGTGCCGTGGAAATGCATGCAGCGAACCTCGGCGGCCGGGAAAAACCGCTGGGGGTCTTTCCCGAAAAGCAGCACGGCGGCGTTGGTCGGTTGATCGCCGCAAAGAAGGTGCAGGTGCGCCAACAAATCGGCCACGGGGGTCTCGGCCGGGAGCGGGAACTGGCGTTCTATCCTGGCCAGACGGACGAAATTTTCGACGGCACGAGGGTCCACATCGCCGAGGGCGGCATCCTGACAAGGTCTGTCTTCGACATGCCGGGCCTGGATGTTGCCGCAGACTTCGAGATAATCCACGAGACTCGAATAAAGCGCCGTTGTCAGTTCGGGAATGTCGCCGAACCTTTTCGGATTAGCTGACTGCCAGCCTTGTTGATCAGCTTCAGCATCTTGGGATGCCGCGCCTTGTCGTCCGTCCCCTTTACGAAAACGAGCCGCGGCTTGCCCTCGGCCGTTGCCCGATCAAATTCACGCTCCGAGGGAGACAAACCATCGCTGTCTTCGTAGCCGTACTCGTGGCCCAGGATGGCGACATAGACATCGCAGCGCCCGACCTCTTCCAGGTAGACCTCCTCGGCCCTGCGATCCCTGGCTGGCAGGTCTTCGAACAGAAAAACCTCGAAGAAACGCCCGAGAAGAGCGTCGTTGCGCACGAAGTCCTTCACGGCCCTGCGTTCCCGTTGCAACTCCTTTTGGACACTGCTCAAAAATATCGTCTTCATGCCGGTCGCCATCAGGATGGTCCTCCCTGCCTGCCCTCGGCACGATCCACGGTCTCGGTCGGTTGTAGCGATTTCAACCTCGCCGCGTCTTCAGTCGCAGTGGACAGGCGCCTCCGTATGTGACGCTCATCGGCCATGCTGTAATTGTTCCGCCTCGTATATTTCAAAGGAGTCATAGTCCGGAATGCCGTTCGAGCGGTTGCGCTTGCCTTGAATGGTCTGGTCCACCCTGCCCTTGATGTAGTCGCAAAGCTCCGCGAAGCGCGAAACATGGATGTAGAACGTCTTCGCCTTGAACTTTCTTTGAATGGTGGTGTGTATTTCGGCATGGCTGAAGGGACGGGAGTTGCCGTAGCTGGCGTCGGCCTTGCGATAGTCGAAATAGCGCGTGATCAGATAGTCGATGTATCCCTTTTTGATTGTGTCCGCGCCGATGGATTCCGGCGGGTGCTGAATCCGGGGCGACCGTTTGCGGCCGATGTTCACGGTGTTGGCGATAATGCTGTCGCTGACGCTTCCGGCGTTCACGGTCATTGACTGCCTGGGGCTATTTGGGGCCTGCGGTGGTGACGCCCTGCGCGTCCAGAACAGTTCCATCTTCTTCGTGTGGACGTCTGCCGGCGAAATTTCCCCTCGCGTGATCTTGGCATGACAGTTCCCGCAAACGACGATCAGGTTCTCGATCTTGTTGTTGGAGCGGTCTCCGTCGATATGATGAATCTCCAGCACGGCCACGTCAGCGACGCCACAGAACGGGCAGCGGTTGTCGGCCTCCTGGTAGAGCTTCTTGCTCGACAGGGATGGAACCGACTTGCGCTGTTTCGGGCTCTTGCGAGCCTGGCCCTCGGGTTGGGGCTTATCTCCGCTTCCTTTCATAAGTCCCCCGAGTACGGTCGATGAGGGTGGGCATGATATTCTTCAACTCGTCGGCCACGGAGTCTTGGACCCAACGACCTGCCGTGATCTTGAGGCAAAGTTCCAAGAGATTTTTCTGTTCCTCTGAACGGTGTGGAGATCCGGAAATGCTGCCGCGTCCGGAACCATCCCTCGACCTGGGGATCGCGCAGGTCCGGGTTGCCCTGGATATGGGGTTGGTCGATGTTTAAAAAGCTGCCTTTTTCCTCGTTGGTCATGCTTCCCCTTTCAGTCCTTATAAAGCATTTCCAATTACTCTGAGACAAGCTATGTGGCCCATCTCACGCACTTGATCCTCGGGCAGTGTCATGGCCTCCATGTTAACAATATCGTACTCCATATCATTATAAGGAAAGTTGGAACACCTCAGACCATGACCCCATTGTCGCTACAATCAAAGGATGTCCATTTCTATTGTTCTCTTCCTCGTCTGGCATACTTATGTAAACATTTAATAGTCGCAGCCGCTGACTTGGATACAGATCAAATGGGAGATTCTCTGTTCGCAATAGAATTGGTCCACCGGCTTTCATGGTCGGACCGGATTCAACCTCGCCATCCCAACTGTTGGGTCCGTGTCGAGAGGAGAGCTTGATTTGAATGTCAACGTGCTTTCTTTTGGCCGATTCACTCTTTGGATAATGTCTCATAAGCCAAAGCCAATATTCCTCACATAAATGTCGCACAACACAGTACATGCAGTTATCCAGACTAGTCCGCGCCTGGGGATTACCAGATCGGAGATCAACAAATGCTGCTGTTGATCGTTTCTTGATTTCATCTTCGAGCGAGCATAGTTTGCTGGCCCCTGGCGATGGCACTTCCACGTCACCTGCGTCGTATGAGAGCACGAGTTTGTCTGCAAGCCGACCAGAGGGGTTTAAGCCGGCATCCCGAGCCCAAAGTAATGCATATGTCCACAGTTGGGCCTTGTGCTCCTCCTTTGGTGCACCAGTCTTGAAATCCCTGATTTCACACTGAGTGGCCGAAAGGATGAGCATGTCGGCAACACCGCGCCATCCTAATTCGGGTGCCTGTAGTAGCACTTCTGTATAAGCGCCATGCTGTAAGGCGTGACGACGAGGGGTCTCCTCTCGGTGAATAACGGTTTCTCCGTGCACAACAGCACGAGGCTCAGGGCGAATGCGAGACAGGAATTTCTGGACTCTTGTCCGTAGCTCTGGAGCCCTGGCAGTAAGTCGAGTGCGGATTCCGTCCAAGGCTGGTGCCGCTCGTGGGTTTTCCCTGAATGGAAGCAGAACTCGCGCCAAGCTATCCATAATAATCGATGTATAGCCGCCCAGTTGTCTCAGCGTCAAAATCGCACTCTCGTCGGCCAGCGAAAGGCACCCGTTTTCTACAAGAGCGCCCGTGATTTTCTGTAGGCTCAGATGAACGACCGTTCCTTCAAGCGCCGCAGGTTGCGTTACAGAAGGGTAGCCGCGATTATTCCATAGGTCTGAATACTCTGCAGTTGTCAGTGCCCAGCGCCGCGGGCAAACTTCCAACTCCATGAGTGCGGAAAAGGACATCCATAACGGGGCTTCAGGCCATGCCGTTGGGCGCAATACGCGCCAGAAATTTGTATTTCTGCCTCCAGACATCGTTCCTATCCTATTTGCGAGATGAGATGGCTCGTAGCCGCAGGAAGGTTCCGCCGTATCACCATCTCGTCATAAAGATATACTGGAATTGAAGGACAAAACTCCTTGATATCTGCCAACATTGGGTCAGGGGGATCATCGGGCGTGAGAGGTCCATGGATGCCAATGATACATTCGGAACCGTCCGAACGCCTCACGTATATGGGGACTGTTACAGTGCCAAAGCCGGGAAGCGATATTTGGTGATTCCGTTCGATAGTTAAGCCTTCAAGATCTTGTCGCCGGAGGTCCTCAAAGAGCAAGTCTGTTGACGTAGAAAGCCGACTGGAATCCACGGTTGGATAGTTGCCGAGAATCAGGAATCGCATGAGACTTGCTCCAAGCTGACGATCAAGAAGATCATGCTCAAACTTATTTTTGTAACTTCGCAAACAACGATAGCACGATCGATCACAGTTCTCGGGGCACTCTTCTAAAACTCGCAAGGCATCTTCAAACACTGCCAGCCCGAGTTGGCCGACTCTTTGCGCAAAGCCAGCGCCTCCAGGCAAGGTGTCATAGAGGTAAATCTCTGCCTCGCGTCCTTCGCGCCCTGCAGCAGTGAGCGCGGGCCGGTATTCGGCCTGCAATTCTTTGGCCTCCAACTCTAGCCTATCGCACGCAGCTTTTGTAAGCGCCTCGCTAATGGTGCGTAGCGCAACGTCGGTCGCTAAAAGCCCAGGAGCGAGCGTGAGTGGAGTAGTTACTCCGATAGAAACGAGAAGTACGTCACTGATGAAGTCTGTTCCAAGCACGAGCCCTTTGGTCGCACCGCCACCTGGACAATTTTCGTCCCTATGATCGGGGTATGGCTTTCTGTGTGCTGCCCCAACGACGCCCTTAGGTAGGGCTGTCGGTTCGATAAGGCCACATTTCGCGCAGTAAGTGTAACCCTCTTCCCGCGGACCACGGTTCGTGACGAGGAGGTGCTGCCTGGTGTAATGAATACGAATGCGGTCATTGAGTCTTGTCCACTTTGCCCCATCCGGAGGCGTATGCATCGTCAATTTCGCGCGGGTAGCGTAGCTCCTTGCGGGTTGATCATCTGGCGAAGTTCCTTCTTCCTTGCTCACGGGGTGTGCAAATCCTGGCGGACGCAACCAGTACATAGCAGGGCCGAAAGTGCCTACTCCGCCACACGCCTCGCAATCTTTCGCCTCACCACGCGATCCTTCCTCAAGCGATGTGGTTCGGGCGTAGTGGCAATACCTGCACTCGTAATATAACCGCCGTGCCAGCCATGCACGATAGCGATCGTTGCGCATCGGCGAGTAGATAGCCCCTGATGTCCAAAGCTTGCTCCCGATCCACACCTCCTTCCCTGGTGCGTACTCTGAGAGCGCGATTGGAAGCCCTTGGGATGGCGTGAAGCGAAAAGCGGCTCGATAGTATGTCGAGCGATCCGGATCGAAGACATGAAACGTGGCGACGTCTGTCGGAAATGCATACCTTGGCAGAACCCCTTTATAAAGCAGACGGTCAAGGAGGTTTTCGGAGGCTGGATCACGGCCAGGTTGCTCCTCACCCTCTTCATCCGGGGCTTCGAGATTCGTCGCCCCCCCTTCCTCCCCTTTCGCTGCCGATGCGTTACCTGCCGAACCAGTATTGGCCGAAGCGCTTGTGTCATACTCGATTGCATCGTCGATCGGTTGAAGTGTCCCTTCAATGAGCGCACTGAGAAGTTGATGACGGTCTGCTGTGGCCATCTCCTTCGGGAGCCACGCGGCCACGTCTGCCTTTAACTCTGTCTCCTTCGAGCGTAACCATTGCTCCAGGTCGCCCCGGTTCAAAACCTTCTTAGAGTCTTTGAAATGGGACACTGTCCCGAGAACGGCGAACAGATGCGGCTGATCCTCTGGCTTAATCGCCGGTAGCTTGGCCTGATGGTAGCGCTGCAGTAGATAAGCCGTGACGTGGCGGCGCGCGATCTCAGGATTGTCAAGCGTCAGAATCGGATCATCGACCGCGCCCCTGATCATCTGATCGGGGTGGGTGAAGTAGTGCTCATCGTGGCTATCAGCGCTACCGAATGCGGTTACCGTAGCGACGGCGTTTCCGCGCCGACCTGCACGACCGGCGCGCTGCTGGTAGTTAGCACGAGCAGGCGGCATATTACGGAGTGAGACGCCGGATAGGGCACCGATATCGATGCCGACCTCCATCGTTGTTGTGCAAGAGAGAACGTCGATCGCCGGACGTTCGCGTCCTGTATCATCTGGCCCGAGATTTACATCTTGAAAGAGGAGTTCGTGTTCCTCCGCCTTGGAGAACACTTCTTCGGCCTGCGCAGTGTTGAGTTGAGCCGTGTGTTCGGCTGCGATCAACGCCATAGGGACCGTAGGTGGTGTTTTCAGGGCATCGATTGTGCTTGCTCGATAGTAGCCCTTTCGAGCAGTGAAGACGGGATCGGTGTCTGGATCGATAGGCACAGCGGTATCTTGCCCGCAGTTGACGCAAGTCGTTCCCCCCGGAAACGGGCGCTGGGCCGTTCGACAGGACTGGCAATAAGACCAAGCACCACCGATTGCAAGAGAAAGTTCTCCTCCTTTCAGACGGAACTTATTTGGTGCGATTTGCTCAGCAAAGAGCCCTAATAGCCGCGGCACCCACTCCTTCTCGAACTGTAACCGCGCAGGCTTTTCGTTAAGGAGCCGATGTATTTCTTTAAACTTTCCTGATCGTGGCTGGACATCCCTCAGCCACCATGCTGGTGGCATCCGACTCAGCCAGAACCCAGGGCGATTCCAGCAACGGAGCCATGTACGAGCGAGCGCAACCTTTTTTTCCTGAGACTGGGTATACCCAGGTATATCTGGCCAAGCGCAGATCTTCGGAGAATGTTCCGGACGTTCTATGATCGAGGCGAGAGCGAGGGCCTCCAAGCCATAGTAGCGATCGGCG
>JBDRQZ010000389.1:0-3432 GCA_043826025.1 bacterium
TGGCATGCTATCACAGAGGTGGCGACTATTTCAGGCACATCCTGATGTTTGTCAACGGGGGAATTGCTGTCGCTTGCGCCGACTCGATTGACCGGCGGGGTGAGCTTACCGGCGGGTTTGAAGATCCTCGTTTCGAAGTGGTGGCCTACATCAATTACTTGCTTTACGGAGATATAGTGCTGGATGACCCCGCATCGCTCTTGTATAAAGAACCTGACGTCAACAATGACGGCACACCGTTGACAGTCGGCGATCTGATCTATATGCTGAGGATTCTGACCGGGGACGCGTTGCCCCATCCCAAGTTGCAGCCGCTGTCCGACACCGTTGAGCTCAGCGTCGTAGACAATGTCCTGACCACGGTTTGTCGCGATTCAATCGGCGGCATTTTTCTGACACTGAACTCAGCCGACTCAACGGATTCGGTGGTCGCGTTGCCGGATCAAGAGTTTGAACTTGTCACACCGCGAATGGGCGAGCGCGCGCGGGCTGTCTTCTGGGCAGGATTAGATCGAGTGCTCAGGGCCATTCCACCCGGCCGCCACCGGCTTCTCCGCATCCCGGAGGGTGCGGTTCTGGACACGATCCAGGTTTGCGACTATCGTGGCAACCTGATGCTTGTGGAGGTAGTCGAGTGAGATTGATCACCTTATTGATGCTGCTGCTGGCTACTTTGGCACCGGCAGCAAAGCCGGCGGGTCCGCTGCCCGAACCGTTTACGGTCCAGATCGATTGCCTGCAGGAACAGATCCAGGGGCATTACATCACGATTCCGATCAGGAAACTCGGAGAGTCGCCCGCAATCGCCGGATTTGAACTGCTGATCCAGTATGACCATCGGTTACTGCTCTTCTTTCAGGGCTGTACACCGGCAGAACTACTGCAGCAGCATGGTTGGCAGCATCTGGAGTGTCGTTTTGTCGACCCCAATCAAACCGGCGTTGAGAAAGACAATGGCTTTCTCTTTATTCAAGCAGTCGCCGATGACCCCGACTCGGCGGGTGCAGGCAGCCCCATCGCAGATGAATCGGGTGAGCTACTTGAATTGAAATTCTACCTCACCAATGACCGTACCTACGACTGCCACTTCTCGCCGATTCGTTTTGTCTGGTCGAATGAGATGGACAACCGGTTCTGGCGGAGCGACGGTAGAACCTTCATCGTTGGACAAGAGGCGCAGGATTTCAACTGGCGCGAGTTGCGCGATGCCGGAAATGAGTACTTCAAGATCGACACTTTCGGCGAGACCGACAGCGTCAGCGCGCAACCCTTATCGCAGCAGGACAACAGCGCATTGGCGGTAGTCGTTTTTCAGAATGGTGGCGCAGCGACCTATGGCGGTTGCACCTTCGACCGTCGTGGCGATATGAATCTGAATGGTATTGACGATGAGCGAGAGGATGTCGAACTGTATACGAGCTACTTCATGGAAGGTCTCTCGGTATTTGACATCTCTGTCGACGGCCAAACAGCAGCGTCGGAAACCAACAAAGATGGACTGCCGCTGACTGTCGCCGATCTGGTTTACCTGATGCGCAGGTTTGCGCTTGAAGAGTTGCTGTTTTTCGACCTGCATCCCTTCGCCGATACCGCGCGCGCCTGGTTTGAGGATTGGGGTCTTCATGTCGGCTGCCCCGACTCGATCGCTGGAGTCTATGTTGAATTCGAGCGCACCGACTCGACCGAGATTGCGCCGATCACCACGCTGCTTGATATGCAACTCGATTTCAAGGTCACAGAAGACAAGGTCCGGGTGCTGCTCTGGCCCGGCCTTGATAATCCGCACAGGAGTATTCCGCCGGGAGTGCAGGTCCTGTTCAGAATCCAGCCCGGACTTGAGATTCAGTCAGTCCAACTCAGCGATTACGATGGCAATCTGATTCTGGTGAGGGAGATCGAGTGAAAGCCACCGCATTATTCGTCTTGCTCCTAGTAGCGACGTCTCTGGCTGGAGAGCCGGCGGGTCCGCTCACTGTGCGGATTGAGAGGACCCGTTCCAGTATCCCGGGGTGGCAGGAGACAATCTCGATTTATTTGTCGGAGTCATCGCCACCGCTGAAGGCGTTTCAGTTCTTGATAGCCTACGATCCGCGAATGGTTACTTATGAGGGCTGTTCCCCGGGTGATCTGACGGCAGAGGCCGGTTGGTCGCAGGTGGATTGTCATCCTATACGACTCTATGGACTGCATGGCTTGGAGCAAGATTCGAATGTGGCGTTCATCGAGATCGAAGGAGACGCCGACCACGCTGATGGAACAACTCAGATTCGAGATTCCTCGGGCGAGCCCAGGTCGCTAGTAGATCTCAAGTTCATGGTTCCGAGAGACGGAAGGTGGGATTGTCTGTTCTCTCCGATACGCTTCGTGTGGTTCACTCCCGATGACAACCTGCTTTGGTTCGCCGACGCTGAATCTCCGGCGAACTGCATAATGGTCCGCGATCATGATTCCTGGATTCATAATGGTGACACAACGGGGATAATAACCGGAATTGACTGCGCCGTCGAAAGCATAGTTCGATATGGTGGGCCGTGCAGAGCGATTAATCAGGAGCCTCCGGGGCCGCCGGCGGTATTCTGGAACGGTGGTATCAGTATCTCCGAGTGCGATGGTTGGTCTGGACCCAACCGCGGCGATCTGGACGCAGACGGATACCTTTGCACTGAACGAGATCTTTCCCTGCTGGCAAAGTACCTGATTAGAGGAAACCAAGTCTTTGATATCGCGTTCGATGCACAAGCCGGGGGGGCGGATGCAAACATGGACAATGTGAGTCCGTCTGTCGCCGATCTTGTATACATAGCACTTGTTGTTTCTGATCAACTCGCGCCGTTGTCTGACTACCGTCAATACAATTCGAGTTTGTCCTTCGTTGAGGATCAGCTTAGGCTCAAACCCTGGCTTACTCTGACTGACGGCATCCTGAGGCTGCGAGGGTCTATGATGAATACAGTGACGATTAACTGGAGTGGCGGCCTGCTCACGAGTGATGCCGACACCACGCTCGGTGCAATCTGGGCGCTGTTTGAGTTGCCTGACACTACCGCTGTCAACAGTATCCATTGCCTGCAAGATATGGCGCTCGACTACAGCTATATCGACGGTGAGTTGCGACTGCTGTTCTGGTCGGGTCTTGATGATCTGCGGCGTCACGTCGAGGCAGGTAAACAGCCGCTGTTTCAAATGCCGCAGAGCGCCAGACTCAAGTTTCTGCAAGTAAGTGACTATGCGGGCAACCTGATGAGTGTGACGCTGTTCACTCCGGATAGTGTGGTGACACTGCCGCTAACACAGGAGTAGGCCAAGCTCTCTTAGAGCTTGACGCTGCCCAGAGACAGCGTGGCCCGGGGCTGAAGCCCCGGGTTTCCAAGCCACTGTGCCCCATCCCGAAGCGCTTTGAAACCCGGACGAACGTCCGGGCCACCCGTCACC
>JBDRQZ010000390.1:0-3481 GCA_043826025.1 bacterium
CATCAAAGGCCTCAATCACGGCTCCCAAAGGGGCCAGAGAACCATTGATCGTCGTGTTGCTGCTACCGAAATCGGTCCAGTTGTCGGTGGGAATCGGGTTATCCGCCCACAAACCAGTGACCAGAGTCAGCAGCAAGAGCGCCGTTAGTATTCCTGTTATCCTTAGTCTCATATTTCGATCCTCACAGAGTTGCGTTGCTGTAAACCACTTAGTTTAGTGCAAAAGGTTCCAAATGCAACTCATTTGAGTAGCAGCATTTTTCGGGTTGAACTGAGGCCGGCCGCCGAGAGCCGATAGAGATAGATTCCTGACGGCGCTCTGCGAGCCTGACTGTCTTTACCATCCCAGGTGTAACGATAGTTACCGGCTGGCAAAAGTTCATCGGCGAGCACCAGCACGCGCTCGCCCAGGATATTGAAAACTTCAAGCTTCACCTGTCCGCTCTGCGGCAAGGAGAAGCTGATCACAGTTTCCGGATTGAAAGGATTCGGATGATTTTGACCGAGACTAAAACGGTCGGGCAGCGTGGCTGCTCCACTTACACTGCTGAGCTGCAGCAACTCCACTCGATCTCCACGTGCGGTCCAGACCAGTTGCTGAGCGACAGGCGCATCATTAACTCTGATTTTCAGCGTCTCGTCGACATTTGCACCTTCATCGGTAGGGCTGGCCGGATAGTCGCGATAGATCGGCGTGAAAGGCAGCACGCCGTTGTCGCTGATGGTGCCGCGTCCGCAGAGGTTGTCCTCACTGTCATAGAAGCTGACCACAGCGCCAGGCTCCAGCGGTACACCATCGACCGTGAGTTCCGACGCGTAAGCGTCGATCCACTCCGGCGACGGGTTGACACCTTCCGGCACCAGCGCTGCTTTCATCAAGTTATCCTGCTGCACGATCAGCGGCACCGGCGAGGCGACAGGGTAGACCAGCGTCGCCGGTTGCGCAACCCGCAGCCAGTAGCCATAGCCGTGGCGCAGCGTCGTCAGAGTCGCCAGTTCGGGGTGATCGCTGTCATACACCAGACCGCCACCCTCAAAACCGAGACCGACCTCGAAGTCTTCAAAGATCGAGCCCAATGCGATCTCAATCTCAAAATCTGAGTCTGGCAGATAGCCGGCCAGATTCCAGTTGCTCTCCAGCATGATCGGTGTCTGTGGATCGACCGGGTCGCCGGTCAGGCAGAGCTGGGCGGCTTCATTCATGCGGACCCAGTAGCCATGCAGATGGTCGGCGGTCTGCAGCGTCGAGAATTCCATCAGATCGGGATCGAAGGTCAACGCGCCGCTTTCGAAGCTGAGGACAACATCAAGTTTGTCAAGAATATCTGCAAACAGGGTCGCAATATCATCGGTTTCAGTATCTAGATTCCAGCTTATCAATTGCCAGCCGGGCACCAGGTCAAAGCAGATCGAGTCGACTTCCGGTGGCCGAATGTCCAGAGTAATCCAGGCCCAGAGGGTGTGATTTGCCGAGAGGCTGTCGGTCACTGCCAGCGAGTCCTCATAGAACCCAATCGGCAGGCCGGACACATCTGGCATCAGATCGATATCGCTCGGTGCCGTTCCCTGCGTGGCCGAAACCTGTAACCAGCTCGGCAGATAGGAGAAATGCCAGTTCAACGGATCGATGCCGGTGTTGCGTACCGCCAGAATCTGCGCGAGCGGATCGACACCCTCGACGGTCTCAAAGGCAAACTCGGTCGGATCGAGATCGATGATCGGCACATGGCTGACCATGTGGATCAGACCGGGCAGAAAGGTCAAATCGGAAACCGGCCCGGTGGGGCTTTCGACCGTGAAGGACTTGTCCGGGGCGATAAACGTCGTGTCGACCTCGACATCGGCGGTGGGAGCATTCTGCGCCACTGTAAAGTGGATGTTCGCAATCGGCCCGAATCCCATCGGCAGCGGGTTGCCGGGATCGGCTTTAAAATCGACCCAAAGCAGGTTGGCGGTGTTGTCAAACCAGGTCGTGGTAGTACCGAGACCATCGAGCCGGGTGCCGCTGATCGTTATCGAGTCAAGCTTTATGTCTGCGTCCGGCAGGAAAGAAAGCGGCGCGACAATCCGTGCAACCGAGCCCTCGTTCTCCAGCGAAATCGGATAGACATAGGAGTGACCATTCGCGTACCAGACCTCCTCCAACCAGAGGGTGGTATGAATCGCTGACGCCAAGCCTATGGCAGGCAGCATCAGCCAGATCAGTACGGCAATCAATGTTAGCTTGTAAGCAGTCGACATAGGCACTAACTCCCCGATAGCGGAATTCCGGAATTTACCTCCGGCAGCCAAATAAGAAACCGAAGTAATCAGATCTAAGCAATGGTCCAAGTCGAAAAGAACAGGCAAGTACAGAGCGCAACATCGATACCCGGTTGGGCACATGGCACGCACCCAAATACATCAGCAATATAGGCCTGGAGTGGTTCCTGTCAAGACAAAAGCCTCCTCGTTCATCGCCGCAACTGTCTAAATCTTAAACACTTACGAGGATCAAGCCGACTCAAAAGTGTGGGGACCGCGCCAGCCCCTCACCACAAAAGCGCTTGTCTCTTAGCAGCTTAGATTGTATTGATAGGAACAATAGGTAAGGGGCGGGCGTTGCATTGTCGATAAAACTGTCAAGGAGGACAGAGGCTTTGCAGATCTCGCGATACCTTGACCCCGAGCTTATCAGGCTGGACATGGACACCAGCTTCGAGCCGGAGGAAGAGGAGACAGAGGAAGAACTTACGCTGAGGATGCGCTTCGAGCGAAAAGAGACGCTGCTGGCGGAGTTTGTCCGTTTGCTTGACAGTTCAGGCAAGATTTGCAACCCCAGTAAACTCCTCACCGACCTTGTCAATCGCGAGCGCAAGGCGACCACTGCCATCGGCAAGGGCATCGCCATCCCCCATGTGCGCACCATGCAGGCGCGCGAGTTAGTGATCGGCATCTGCCGTTCCGAGGAAGGTTTCGATTTCGACTCGCCTGACAATGAGCCGGTGCGGCTCTTCGTACCGATGGCGGCGCCACCCTATGATGACAACCTCTACCTGCGGATCTTCAAGGCGCTTGCCGAAGTCTTCCGTTATGATGGTTTCCTCGAGCGGGTGATGGACGCCGAATATCCTTACGATGTAATCCGCGTCTTTCAGGATTTCGAATAGCTGCTCGATCTCGACTCCTGTTCCCCCAGGTTCATTGCTGCTTGACAGCAAGCCGATTATCTCACTTAATCTTGGCTAGCTGGCTTGAAACTATTTCCGCCTGTCGGAGAGGATTGCGATGAAGACTGCTATCGGACTATTTCTGCTGCCGCTCACGATTCTGGTTGTCATGCTCGGTTGCTCGGGCGAAGAGGCCGGACAAGCTGAACCTGAAACCACTCCTCGGACGGAAGGGCAGCCGCCAAGCGGCGCCGAGACTTCAGGCACTTTCAGAATTTATGGTTTCGAGTCCGCGATCATCGAGTACAGTGTCACCAGCGCGATCATGGAGG
>JBDRQZ010000391.1:0-6513 GCA_043826025.1 bacterium
ACTGGCTGGCCAGCAGGTTGACCTCAGGATCATAGTACATCTTGACTGTGGCGTACTTGTGGTCATCGCCACAGATATCAACGTCGTCGCAGCCGGGGTTACCGATGAAGTACATGTAGTCTCCATTCGGGTTACCCAGCGGCACGATCTTGATATCCTCCTCGACCGAAGTCGGCGCCAACTTCGACTCCCAGATCACCAACAACTGGTCGGAACCGCTGTTGTCGCTGGTGAACTCGCGTGGAACCTCGACCGTGACATTACCGCCGTCGCCGTAAATCGGGCCACCGGTACCGAGATCCTCGGTGATCCAGTAGGCGTCGAGATGGGCGTCGAGCGAGAAGGTGTAGTCGGTGCCTTCATCGAAGAAGAAGACATGGCCCCAGCCGAAGCCACCGTCATCGGTGAGTTCGTTGAAGTCGAACGGACCGCCGAACGAAGTCCGGTCACCCTGCTGAGTGACAGCGCGCAGCTCGACAATCTCCCAATCCCAGCGATCGCGGAACTCATTGTGCTCGAAGGCGATGGCGAACGGCATATCGTAGGCCGTCTCAATCATGCCAACACCGTCGAGATCACAATACTCGAAACTCTCCCAGGATTTCTCGATCGTCGCCGGACCGAAGTCGGTCGGGTTCAAAGCGGCAAAGCCTTCGCACTCGCTGATTGTCAGCGGCATCGGCTTGCCTTCAGTGTAGAAGAAATCGTCATCGGTGGCAATCAGACGCACCCAGTAGTTACCGTCAGCCGGTCTCCACGGGGTAGTGTAAATTGCCCAGTTGGTCCAACCGCCACAGCAGGAGTCGCACGGATCGTAGTAGAGCGACTTGCAGAAGCCCTGACGCTCGGCGATGCCGATCGGAGTCCAGGTCTCGTCGCCGGTCGGCAACGTCCACTGTGCATCGGCTTCCAGATACTGGAACTGCACGTAGGCGCCACACTCGGACAGACCGACCAGAGTGCACTCCTTGAAGCCAGCCACATAAGCCGGCGGCGGGCAATCGTCGTAGAAGCAGAGCTGATATTCAACGGAGTAACAGGAGTTACCCGCGTTGTCGACCACCGACACCACCAACCAGTAGTTACCGGCGGCAAGGCCGCTGGTCGCCCAGTTGAAGGTCTCGATGCCATCAGTCATATCAGTGACGTAGACCTCATCCCAGTAATCCGGATTGCAGCCATGGCCGTACTGCTCCACTATCTCTTGAGTAGTGATCCAGAAGGCGATTTGAGCCACGCCGGAGTTAGTCAGCTCGGAGGAGCCGTACGGGGAAGCGGTATCGAACGCCGCAACCTCGAAGGTCAGATCGGAGCCGGCCGGGTAGCAATATGCCCAATCATTGTTGTTCTCGGCGTCGTCGCCGTTAACCGTGATGATCGAGACATCGGGACAAGTCAAGTCATTGTAGCCGATATACCACGGCGAGTAACCTATCCGACCGCAGTCGTTGCGGACCTTGGCGCGGAAGTTGTAGAAACCGTCAACGCAGCCGCTGTCACCTTCCAGCGGAGATTCCTCGTAGCAATCCCACATGGACTGATACGGCGGGAACTCGTCGGCCGGCAGGTCGAACTCGGTCCAATTGGTCGGCCCGTCGTAGTAGGCCTTGTACTCAAACTGTACCCAGGAAATACCATTGTCCGACTCCGCGTCGGCGACAAAGGTCTCACCTTCGTAGGTGAAGTAAGGCACAGTCTCGAAATCGAACTCTTCCGCCAGAGGCATCTCCGGCGAAGTGATGTCCACAGTCGGCAGCACGTTGTTGACCGTGACCATGATGACCTGGTTGTCCTCGATCGGCGTCACGTTGTCGTTACGGTCGACGATCTCGAAGCCCAGGTAGTACATGCCATCGGTCATCACCAGGGTCGGCCAGCTCAGCGGGAAGTCGTAACTCTCGCCGCCGTTGCCGCTGAACACGGTGCCGATCTCCACCCAGTCAACCCGATCGGTGCTGTAGTAGTATGTAACCTGCTTCAGCGAATCGGAATTGATCGTGTAGAGCTTCAGGGTCGGGGTATCCCAGAGGCAGTCATCCTGAGTCGGCGACTTCCACCAGGCAAAGCCCGGATAAGTATCCAGCATGTAAAGGCTGATCTCATCATACGACGTCTGGTCCAGACTGTCGGTCAGGACAACCTTCAAGTAGCTGTGATACTCATCATTCTGGATATGTTCCTGACGAATCAGGCCCAGATCCCACGGATTGAACTGGCACTCGAACTTGTTATCGACATCGGTCGAAGTGCAGACCAGCTTGTAGCCGCCGATCACCGGCGAATAGAAGTAGTAATCCGCTTTCTTCGCGTTAATGTCGAAGAGTTCGAGGTTTTCAGTCAGGCAGACATCCATCTTGATGTCGTCGCCCATGAAGCTGTAGACCTTATCCGGACCACCCAGTTTCGCCGAAGGCGTCGGGAACCACAGGGTGTCGGTAGCGCCCATCGTCCAAACATCGCAGAACGCGACATCCGGAGCGCCACAGTCATAGTAGAACAGGATCTTCGAACCGTCGGCCGGCTCGCGCTGATCCATCGGGTTCCACGGGTAATCCCAGAAGGTGTAGTCATCGAAGAAGCCGGAACCGTCAAGGTCATCGTAGACGTTACCGGCGATATCGGTGACCATGATCCGCAGCTTATACCAGTAGCCGCAGGGGATACCGTAAGTCGTGTGGACGGAGTCGATATAACCACCGACATCGCCACCGGTCCAGAAGGTATCAACCGACCAGACAGTCGAACTGACATCCCAGGTGTAAGTCCAGATCGAGTTGTTGTTCGCCGGCAGACCGTTGCCGATCTTCTTGTACCAGTGGAACAGATCGGTGGTGTCACGCATCGCCAGGTAGAACTCTACGCTGTAGATGTCAACCTCACCGCTCGTGATCTCGGCTACCAGATCGACCAGACCGCCATTAGTGTTCTGACCCAGACGCCAGCCGCCGTCAAAGTAGGTGAAGTGCGGCGAAGTCAGGTTCATGAACGGCGTGGTACCATCCAGATAGACCTTGTTCCACGGGGTCTCGAAGGCATTACCGAACTCATCGTAGACCGTGGCAAACAGCCAGATCCAGCTACCATCGCGGTCGGCCAGGTCGCTGTTGTTCCACAGCAACTGGAACCAGAGATGGCTGGAGTCGGCATCCCAGGGGCGCTCGCCGATCTTGGTGATCGTGTCGCCATCATAGGTCGCCCAGAAGAACTCGGCGCGAATCGGATTATCGGCGTCGTAGCTCAACGGCGAAATCTTGACCGTCAACGGCAGCGAATCGAGATCGCTCTTGGCAATCGGAATGCGGCTGCAGTTGTACGGCGTGGCCAAATAAGCGTCCGGCGCAACTTCGTCCGGAACGCAGAGCATCGCCGACGTCGGGTAGACACCGAAGCTGCGGAGATCGGTGATCTCTACATACAGCATCGTGGTGAAGCCGTCATTGCTCTTCGGCCAGTCAAAAACGCTAAAGTCAAAAGTGAATGGCATGGTCACGCCGTCTTCCCAGTGAACGCGGACGGAGTCACGACGGTCACCGCCGAAGTCGAACACGGCCCAGACATCGACGCGATACAGGGTGTCCTCATCGACAGTCGCCAGCGAAACGGTCGCCTGGTTCAGCGTGTCGCGAGTCACCGAGTAACCGCAGCCCGGTACGGTCGGCGAGATATTGCCATTAACATCAACAAAGTAAGCCCAGTTGTCATCCAGGTGCCAGGTGAACTCGATCGGCGGGCACACATCAGCGTTAGCATAGGCCTCGTCTGCGGTCAGTTCATTACCGGCGCTATCGACGGTGGTAATCACCATCTCGTATTCGCCGGCATCCCAGACGTTGTTGCCGATGTTAAGCGTGTCATACAGGATGTTGCCGCCACCCGGACGAGACATTCCGTCCGGAGCATAGAGCCACGGACCCGGAGTGCCGCCGCCGGCATCGATCAGACGGTAGGCCAGAAGCGCTCCGGCCAGACCACTGACATCGGGATTGATCTGAGCGGTCACGGCAAACGGATTGTTGTATCCGTAAGAGCCATTGTGCGGCGGTGTGGGATAGATGAAGCAAGCGGTCGCCGGCAAACCGTCGGCAATCACACTCACCAGAATCGTGTTGTTGAACTCCCAGTTGCCGCAGTCATCCTCGGACCGGATACCGAAAGTGAGCTGCTGACCATCATCATAGTACTCGGATTCCCAACGAATCGAGTCTCCCGAGCCAGGGATATCAAGCTCGGCGATCGTGGTCAGACCAACTTCGGCGCCCCAGGTACCGCCGTTGACCGCAAAGATATGGAACTTGACCGCGTCGGTGTCGATCGTCTCGTTGCCGTAATCCTTGGGGAAGAGCACAGCGATCTTGCCTTGACCGTTCTGTTCCTGACCAATTGGATAGGCATTGACGACGCCCGGCTTGATCTTCTCGGGACGCTTGGTGTCCAGGAAGGTCGGGTCATCATCCACATCAACCAGAGTCAGAGTATCGACAGCCCAATTGCCATGAACGTCGGTAGCCCGCACTTCAATCGTGAAGGTACCTTGACCCGGACGAATATCTTCCGGATACCAACCGTTGGTATCCTTGGCATCGGCCGGATATGGCTCAGTGGCGGTGATCTGGTTCTTGAGACTCAGACCATACAGCATCGTGTAGGTCCAGTCCCCGGCCACCAGGTCGCCATTGGTGCCGGCATCGTTGAGCGCTGAGATGGCATCCCGGTTCAGACCGGCGCCGATCAGATCGGCGGTTACCGAAGCAATGTCATCATCCAGCACATCGAGCAGGTCGACTCGGACGCGAATGGTGTCACCAAAGTTGGTGCAGTAGTTGGTATCGGTGTCGACCCATACCTTGTATTCACCATTGGACACCCAAACCGGTGCATCGAGGTCGATCACGCCGGTCACTTCAACATGCGTCGTTTCCGGGTTACAGGCGTCATCCCAAGCCATGAACCAGATATCGTCCTTGGACTTGTCGCCAATGGTCCGGTTCTGCTGGACGCCGGTGGAGTCCATATCACCCACCGGGTACTTGAGCAGGAGTTTGGCGCGCCAGATCGTGTTGTTGTTAACCAGCGAGACGTCTTCCAACATCACAATCGAGTCCGCATCGGGATCGCCAATGCCCCAAGCAAAGAAGTTGCGCATGTTAGCCGCAACCGCCTGAATCTCGTAAGGCTGATTGGAGGTCATGTAAGCGGTGAGATAAAGACTATCGCCCACGGACAGGACGCCGTCACCCTGGGGATCGTAATGATGATCGACCAGGATCGAGTCGAACTTCGGCTTCTTGGTGTCCACTTCCGGGCAGAACCAGAAAGTGTCGACGCCAACGTTTCCGGCCTTGTCCTTAAGCTCGATGACCAACGGATAGTTGTCATCGAAATCGGTGGGGATCCGTACCCGCTGCCCGGTGCCACCGGCCAACGGATCGGGAATCTTGTGTCTCAAATAGGCAACTCTCGAGACGGTGGTGTCCAAGTCCATCTTAGGATCGACAACACCCGAAACGATGAATGCACCCCAGTTGCCATTGTCGATTCTGACACCGTAAGTCAGATCCAGCGAATCCAGCCTCTCTGCGTCGGCAATCTTCGCCTCCACAAGAATGCTGTCACCCAGGGCGACCGGCTCCGGACCCAGCGGATCGGGAGGCATTACGCACCAGGGGTTCAATGAATCCACGCAGGTGTAGAAAAGGTGGTTTACTGGACCGCCATAGTCGTCCCAGTAATCTCCGATCCTCTCCACCATCAGCGTACAGACGGGCGGTTTTGTGTCAAAAACGACCCAGTAGCCGGTCGGAGAACAGGTCGGAGGGGTACACCAGTTCCAGAATTCGGTGCCATCCGGTGCGTCGCCATACTGCAGCGTATCGCCGGCAGCCGGCAAGCCTCCCGGAGGTGCGCTCAGGAAGGTCAGGCCGTTCGGCATAATCGCAATGCCGACGCCCTTGCCATTGTATTCATTGACGCCATAGAGCCGTGCATCTCTAATCGGCTCCGTATTGGCATCCATCTCAATGATGATCGTATCTACCGAGTCAGCCGCGACTTGAATACCGAGGTTGGTGATATTCAAGATCTCGCCGGTCTGGAAGCTCTGGCCCGACATGTTAATCGTGCGCACCAGGTACGGCTTATTATCCGCACGGTCATGCTTATGGTAGACGCGAATATACTCCGACGAGTAAGCCTGCTCCATGTAACTGTAGAGGCTGATGCTCGTCAGAACTTCGGTGTCGGTGCCATCATTCCAGATTTCAAAGGCGCCGATGATCACCGTGTCAGATGCTTCATTAATAGCGTGCGCTACCCAGGCGCTCGTGTCAGGAGGGGATGCAGAGGTGTCAGCCTCTTGCGCGGCTCCCACCTGATACCGATCTAGCCAGGTCACGCTATCCACATCAGCTTTTGCGCTGTTGGTCGCTGCGCCTATTACCAGGCAAAACAGCAACAGCGGCAAAAGCAGACCTCGACTATATCTCATTCGAAAACTCCCTGTTACAGGTTGATTTC
>JBDRQZ010000392.1:0-8349 GCA_043826025.1 bacterium
CGAGGAATGTAAAGATTTGTTGCGCATGGCGATCAACCGTCTCGGCCTCTCGGCGCGCGCCTATGACCGCATCATCAAAGTCGCCCGCACGATTTCCGACCTCGAAGCCACCGACAATATCACGCCGGCGCACATCTCGGAGGCGATCCAGTACCGCAGTCTCGATAGAAGTTTGTGGATGAATTGATTATCGCGTAGGTCCGAACCCCGTGGTTCGGACTAGTGCAGATTGAGAGGAGTCGTAGGTCCGAACCCCCGGTCCCCCCTCGGCTCGTTCGAGGGTGGTTCGGTCTCGTGAGAGGCACAAGATGCACAACGTCAAACGCTACTTCCGGGAGGGCCGAGTCTACTTCCTTACCCATGTGACATACAAACGTCGCCCAATCCTCGTGAAGAATGTTGACCTGTTATTGAGGGCGTTTGACCGCAGCAACATCTCAATGGACACAGGGTTCTTGGTAGGTCCGAACCCCTGTGGTTCGGACGAAACAAACTCGGGAGACAAGGTAGGTCCGAACCCCTGCGGTTCGGACTCTGTGACAACGACACCGGCCTTGTTGGCTTGGTGCATCCTCCCTGATCATCTGCATCTATTACTCGAACCCGGCGTGGCTGACGTGTCAATGCTGACACGACGCTTCAAGCTCTCTTTTGCGGCTCTGTATCGCAAGCGTATCGGCGCTGTCAAAGGGCGCGTGTGGCACAACCGTTATTGGGATCATGTTATCAGGGATGAGATTGACCTCAATCGCCACATCGATTACATTCATTACAACCCAGTTAAGCATGGGATGGCATCACGCGCTGGGGCGTATCGTCATTCATCGTTTGGGCAGTATATGTCTGCCGGGACGTATTCCGAGAATTGGGCCACGCGGGAGGATGTTTTCGTAGGCCATGATTTTGGAGAGTAATGAAATCAAGAGTCCGAACCGCAGGGGTTCGGACCTACGAGACTGGTAGTGAATTGAGATTTATGAAGCTGATCCCAACAACAGTACAATGGAGGCGCTGGAAGCTACTCAGCAGGGTTACATATATAGGCGGTTGCTGTACTCTAGCAGCTTTACTTGTTGCCGTGATCGTTCAGGTGCCAACATGCATTTGGCAGGGCGACGTCACTGATAGGCTAGACAGAATAGAGCAGCGCCTAGAGTCTAGCCCTCACTTGGGCTGTGGCAACCCAGCTTTTGAAGAGTTCGAGAGCAAACTCTTGGACAGCTTACAGTCAACGAGGTCCTCAAGAAGCATGAGGGAGTCTGCGTTAGCCTACGCTGAACACAAATACGAGCAAGCACTTACGCATCTAGAGTACGCCCGGCTGGAGCTTTCTGACGACACACTCGCAATCGCCAAAACGTGGGCTTTCAGCGCACTTGACAACTTAGCACTTGGAAAGCCTGAATCTGCGCTCGTTGATCTTGACAGTGCGATTCGCATTGCACCGGCTCTTGCCGATGTTCACTTATTCAGAGGGGAAGTTCTTAATGGGGTGGGTCGCTACACGGAGGCGGAAAAGGACTTTGGCATTGGAATGGCCATACGGCCCAACAATCCGTTGGCTTACGCCAGCTTCGCGATGACACTCAGTGGATTGGGTCGTCATGATGAGGCAATTGCGGCCTGCGACACGGCTCTGATGTTGAAGCCCGATCTCGTCGTGGCTCTTAATAACAGGTCGGTCGCTTACAGGAACAAAGGGCGACTGAACGAATCACTTGCTGATACTAAGGCAGTTTTGGAACTGGTGCCGGACTATGCGTGCGCATGGTATAATCAGGCCCTAGTCTTCAGCGATCAGCGCGAACACAAGAGAGCCATATCACGCTACAATAGGGCTCTCAGCTACTCACCATGTTTTGTCGAAGCCTGGTTCAATCGAGCTCTTGAGTTCGCGGCCCTCAGACAACAGGACAGTGCAGAGGCAAGTTACAGGCGAGCTATAGACTGCGATCCGAAGTTCGTTAAAGCTCTTCTGAACCTTGGCAATATGGCGTTCGAAAGCGGGGAGATCGTCGAGGCGACAGACCTTTACAGAAGGGCGGTGGAGGCAGATTCAACGTATGCTGACAGTTGGTTCAGCTTAGGTTCGGTACAAGTGCAAGCTGGTCGCGACAAGGAAGCAGTTGAATCTTACAAAGTCGGGTTACGTCTCAATCGCAATAATCCAAGAGCGTGGCTCGCAATGGGTTTGGCGCACCGGCATCTGGGAGAGCTCGAGATCGCTGACGCTTGCCTCGACACGGCAAACTTGATCTTGAAGAAACTGCGCTAGCAGATTGACCGCGCGGAACGATGAAGAGTCCGAACCCCTGTGGTTCGGACGATTGCCCTCGACGATCACACCAAAAAAGGATCGGGCGGCCTGCTTCAGGGGCCGCCCGGCTTGCTACTTCGGTTCGCTTTGCTTCTAAAAAAGCGAACTGCTTCTGTTTCCGTCTTAGGGCTCTAATTCAAGTCATCAAGCCCATGGAGTGTGACCTCAGGACCCGATGACGGTTGAAGATGGTCACCCCTCGACTTCAACATGCACAAGACTAGGCTCATCCTGTGCACCCTTGGTTATAGCAATCTTCATACCATCCAGCCTCGACTGCTGCGTTTTGGTCGCGCGATTCGATCGGCGGTCGCAGCAGGTAGCGAGTCGACCGCCTAATCCGTCGAGTAGCCAAGCCGCCGGTCTCGGTGCCGAGTTAACTTCACTTCTCCAAGGCGCTTAAATCGCCGCGATTTGTCGGGAATCGCGGCCTTTGCGCTCCGCATTCTGATTCGGAGAGAGACTGCCGCGAGCAAGTCGTCCCCGGCGCGCAGTTTTCCTCCCGGCAGACACGGCCCCAATGCCGCTGAATGTGCAACGATCGACCTACAGCATGCAAACAGTTGCCAATTACTGGTTGTTCGCCGGTTTTGAAGCGTCTTATATTGTGGCGGGGAAGTAGATCGTTATTTTTGAGGGAGGTCTGAAATGAAGACATTCGTGTTGATGACCAAGCTGTCGCCGGAGCTGCTGCGTTCGCCGAAGCAGCGCGCCGAGATGGGCCGTGAATGGCTGGAGATGGTCAAGGAGAAGTGCCCGGAGGTGAAGTTCATTTCGCATTATGCGCTGCTGGGCAATTTCGACTTTCTCGACATCTATGAGGCGCCCGATGAGGAGACCGCCGCCAAGGTGTCGCTGATCAGCTTGTCGCATGGCGCGCTTTCCGCCGAGAGCTGGACGGCGATCCCCTACATGCGCTATATTGAGCTAACCAAAGAGCTGTAGATCGGCGACATAATTAGTGGGCAACCGCTCGCTAAGATCGTAATAGTGTAAAGAAGGAAGGATGCTGCGAGCGTGACAACGATGGCGAGCAAAAAATCACTAATCGCGCTTCTGCTGATCCTGCTGACCGGATCGGCTTTCGGCCGTGGCAGAATTGAGATTCCGACAGCCTTACAGCAGGGCGACAGTCTCAAGATCTGGGTCTATTTCACCGACAAAGGCAGCCTGCGAAGCGGTTTGAGTCCTGCGATTCCGGTCACAGTCGATGCGCTCGAACGGCGGGCCAGACGCGGTGCCGATATCGATTACGACTACTACGACACTCCGGTGAATCCCGATTATATCACAGCCGTCTCAGAACTCGCCCTGAGCACTCGCGTGCAGTCGCGCTGGCTGAATGCGGTCAGTGTCTGGATTACACCTGGCGCTCTGCAGCAGATCGCTGAGTTACCGTTTGTAGACAAACTCACTCCGGTCGCGCAGTACAAACGCTCTCCGGTGATTGAGCAGCCGCCGCAACGTCTTGAAAAGCCGCAGGGGTCGCTGCAACTCGACTATGGCCCTTCCTTCAACCAGCTTGATATGATCGGCGTCGTCGAGCTGCATGAGCAGGGCTACACCGGCGCGGGTGTGAACATCCTGATGCTCGATACCGGCTTCAAACTCTCGCATGAAGCCTTCGCGCATCTCGACGTCGATAGCACCTGGGATTTCATTAATGGCGATGTTGATGTTGAGGATGCGGCCGATGCCGACGACGATCAGCAGAGTCATGGCACAAGCACGCTTTCGCTGATCGGCGCCTATGCGCCCGACAGCCTGATCGGCGCCGCCTACAACGCGACTTTTCTGCTCGCCAAGACCGAACGGCGCTCCTCTAGCTCGGAAGCTGAAATTGCCGATGCCGACGACTGGATCGCCGGCGCCGAATGGGGCGAGCCGTTGGGGGCCGAAGTGCTTTCCAGCTCGCTCGGCTATGATGATCGCGCCGGTTACTCTTATGAAGAGCTTGACGGCAACACCGCCGAAGTGACAATCGCCGCCGATCTCGCGGCCGCGCTCGGTGTTATGGTTGTGAATTCGATGGGCAATGACGGTCGCTCTGCCGCCGAGCCGACACTGATAGCTCCGGCCGACGGCGATAGCGTAATTGCCGTCGGCGCGGTCGATCCAGGTGGCAATATCACCAGTTTCTCCTCGAATGGTCCGACTGCGGATGGACGTATCAAGCCAGACGTCTGCGCTGAGGGTTCCGGCGTGCGGATCGCGAGTTACCTGGGGGGCTATAGCAGTTTTGGCAGTGGCACCTCCTTCTCCTGCCCGCTCACGGCTGGGGCAGTCGCCCTGATTCTGGAGGTGCATCCCGACTGGACCTATGGCACGATCTATAACCGGCTGACCAGTACTGCCTCGCGCGCCAATTCGCCCGACACCGTCTATGGCTTTGGCATTATCGATGTCGCGGCGGCGATCGGCGACGAAGTACTGCCGACCGTCTCGAATGTTACTGTCGCGCCGAATCCGTTTGACGGCTCGGTTAACCTCCTGGTGCCGCTCGAAACGGTAGGGCTGATCACCGTTCGCATCTACACGATCGCGGCCGAGGAAGTGATCGTCCTGGAAAAGCAGGCCCTTAACGCCCGTACGATTCCGGTCACCTGGAACGGCGTCAACGCCGATGGTGAGCCGGTCGCCAATGGTGTCTATCTTGCGCATGTCATCGCGCCCGGTATCGACGAGCTGGTCAAACTGGTCAAGATCAGCTCCGGCGACTGATTATGTGCGCGGCAGATGCCCACATCTGCCCGAACGACCGGCTGAGCCCGGGGCACATGTGGACATGTGCCGCCCACCTAGAGACCTGCCGGCTCATGTGCGCGGCAGATGCCCACATCTGCCGCCTGCAAAAAGCCGAGATTGCCGCGTCGCCCGCGACAAGTCGCGGTCTCCTCGCAATGATAGATCCAACCCCTGCTGCTGCACCCGAATTGCATTGACAGAAATCTCCCCAAAGGCTATAATCCCCGCCGTGGCGCGGGCAGAATAGGTGTGTCCCGCCGGCGATATTTGGAGTAAGTAGTCGAGATTGGAGAGACTATGCGCCTCTATGAGCATGAAGCCAAAGAGCTATTCAGCAAATTCAAGATACCGATCCCCAGCGGCAAGGTGGCTCACACTGCTGCGGAGGCCAGGAGTCTCGCCCGCGAGATGGGACTGCCGGTGGTGCTCAAGTCACAGGTCCTGACCGGCGGTCGGGGCAAGGCCGGCGGGATCAAAGTTGTCGAGCAGGAAAGCCAACTTGACGCCACTATCGACCAGCTCTTCGGGCTGACCATCAAGGGCTATCCGGTCGAGCGCCTGTTGATCGATCCCAAAATCGACATCAAGCAGGAATACTATCTTGGCGTGACCATCGACCGCTTGAGCTACAAGCTGGTGGTGATCGCCTGCGCCGAAGGTGGTGTTGAGATCGAGGAGACCGCGCGCACGGCGCCGGAGAAAATCCTCAAACTTCAGCTTGATATCGATGAAGAGCTATACAGTTTCGACGCGATTCGCATCGGCAAGTTTCTTGGGCTTGGTGGCGAACAACTGAAGCAGTTTATTCCGATTGCCATCGGACTTTACAATCTTTTCCGCAAACTCGACGCCAAACTGGTGGAGATCAATCCACTGGTGCAGACTGCTGATGGCAAACTGATTGCCGCCGATGCACGGATGTCGGTCGACGATGACGCTTCATTCCGTCACCCCGAACTTGAGGCGATGGGGATCAAGGAGCGTCATGAAGAGGGTGAGATGACCCCGCGTGAACGTCAGGCGACCGAGTGGGGAATTCCCTACCTCGATCTCGATGGCGATATCGGGATGTTCCCCGGCGGCGCTGGTTTCGGAATCATGGGTAATGACTTTATCAACTACTATGGCGGCAAACCGGCCAACTTTATGGATTCCGGCGGCGGTCCCAGCCCGGAGCGCATCGCCAAAATGCTGGTGCTGCTCGATGAGAACCCCAAAGTCAAAGCGATCTTCGGCGCCCGTTTCGGCGGGATCAGCCGTTGCGATGATTTCGCCAAAGGTGTCTTGATCTTCCTGAAGGAGCATGGGCTTTCCAAGCCGATGGTGATGCGGTTCACCGGCAATATGTGGGAGGAAGGACTGCGCATCTTTAAGGAGGCGCAGCAGGAGAATCCGGCCTTGTTTGCCAAGATCGAATATCACGGTATCGAAACTCCGATTGAGGAAATCTCCAAACGGGCCGTAGCGCTGGCGCAGGAGGTGGGCTGATGGCTATCCTGGTTGACAAGAATTCGCGCGTGATGGTGCAGGGCATCACCGGGGGCGCCGGAGCTTTCCACGCCAAGCGGATGATCGCTTATGGCACAAATATCGTTTGTGGCACCTCGCCGGGCAAGGGTGGTCAGGAGGTTGAGGGCAAGCCGGTTTATGATTCGGTGATCGAATGTGTCGAGCAGCATGGCGTCGACACCTCGGTGATCTTCCTGCCGGCCCGCTTTGTCAAAGAGGCGGCGATTGAGGCGATTCGTGCCGGAGTTAAGACGATTGTCGTCGTGCCGGAACACATCCCGATCCACGATATGCTTAAGGTCCGCAAAGAGGCAATGCGTCTCGGTGCGACTGTAGTCGGCGGGAACACAGCGGGTGTGATTACGCCGGGTGAGGCTAACCTCGGCATCATGCCCGATATCGCGTTCAAACCGGGCCGTGTCGGCACGGTTAGCCGTTCCGGTTCGCTCACATATTACGTTGCTGACACGCTGACTTCATTCGGTTATGGTGAGACCACCTGTGTCGGTCTGGGCGGTGATCCCGTTCTCGGCTCCACTTTCGATGAGATCCTCTGGATGTTCGAGGAGGATGAAAAATCGAAAGCGGTGGTGATGGTCGGCGAGATCGGCGGTGTTTATGAGGAACGCGCGCGCGAGACGATAGCTCGCATGAAAACGCCGGTGATTGTGATGATCGGCGGTGTCTTTGCGCCTCCCGGCAAGCGGATGGGCCATGCCGGGGCGATTGTCGAAGGCAATATGGGTACTGCGGAATCGAAGCTGAAGATTCTCGAAGAGGCCGGGGCGCATCGCGCCAAGACCTTCCTCGACATCCCGGAAATCCTCAAGAAGCTAGGTGTGTAAGCTGTGAAAACAGCGATCCTCGCTGAGGTCTATCGCAATGAAACGGTCGAATCGACCCATCATGGTTCGATTGTGGTTTCCGACAACCAGGGGAATATCCTTTATGCGGTCGGCGATTCCGATCTGGTGACCTTTACTCGTTCCTCCGCCAAAGCCTTTCAATTCCTGCCGGTTTATGAATCGGGCGCGACCAAACGCTTTGGGCACTCGCTCAAACAGATGGCGATTATGATGGGCAGCCACAATGGCAGCGAGGAGCATCAGCGGGTCGCGAAGTCGAACCTCGAACTGATCGGGCTGGATGAGAGCTACCTCAAGTGCGGCACCCATGTGCCCTACGAGTTGACCCGCAAAGGCTACATTCCCTTCAAAGGGCAGACCTTTTCGCCGTTGGCGCACAACTGCTCGGGCAAACACTCCGGCCAACTGGCGCTGGCGTTGCAGCTTGGCGATGATCCGGCTGACTATATAAACCCAGACTCGAAAGCTCAGCAGGCAGTGCGGCAGAGTTTCGCCGAGATGTATGACATCCCGAGCGACCAGATGACAATGGGCACCGATGGTTGTTCGCTGCCCAACTATGCGCTGCCGCTGCGTAATATGGCGAAAGCCTATGCGACGCTGATTACCAGGAATGTCGACTCGCCGCTGCGCAAAGAGGCCTGCGAGACGGTGATCCGGGCAATGCGAAAGCACCCGGTAATGATTTCCGGCAAGGGCCGCTGCGACTTGGTAATCACCAGAGCCTGTGACGATGTGATTCTCAAGGTCGGCGGCGAGGCGGTACAACTTATCGGGGTGCTGTCAAAAGGAATCGGGATCGCGATCAAGATTGCTGATGGCGGCAAGCGCGCGCTCTGCCCGGTGATCATCGAAACCCTGCGGCAATTGGGGGTTTTCTCCGACGATCAGGTGAAAGAGCTTGCCGAACAT
>JBDRQZ010000393.1:0-4750 GCA_043826025.1 bacterium
GCTTTACCGAGTCGGAGATCTCCTCCGCCTATGGCTGGTTTCTCGATGAGATGCAGAAAGAGGGTGGCAAGATCAATCCGCTGCCGCGCTCGCCTCACGCGGTGCGGGTCATGAGCCCCGATGAACTGCTGAATTTCACCATTGAATCGGCCGGCTACCTGTTGCAGCTTCTCCAGTTGCAGTTGATTTCAGCCTCGCAGTTTGAGCGGATCGTAGAAAAGTCGACACTTCTGGCCCCCGATCAGATCGACATCCAGATGATGAAAGCGATCGCCACTCGCTATGTCTTTGCTTCCGGCTCCGCGGTGGATCTGAACTGGTTTAATGTTGAAGATGATGAAGTGGTGAACTGACCGGCCACCTCAAATGTCTCTCTCCAATCGTAAGATTTTGCTCGGCATCAGCGGCTGCATTGCGGCTTACAAAGCCTGCTTTTTGATTCGTCTACTGGTCAAGGCGGGCGCCGAAGTCAAAGTCGTGCTCACCAAATCGGGCGCTGAATTCGTGACCAAGACCACTCTGGAGACCCTCTCCGGCAATCCGGTCGGGCTCGAAATGTTTCCTCAAGAGCGCTTCGTCTCAACGCATCATATCTCCTACGCCGAATGGGCGGACCTGATTTTGCTGGCCCCGGCGACCGGAAATCTGATCGGCAAGATCGCCAATGGGATCGCCGATGACCTACTGACCACGATTGTTATGGCGCGGCAGTCGCCGGTGATGGTTGCTCCCGCGATGAACACTGAGATGTATCTGAATCCGCTGGTGCAGGCGAATATTGAAAAGCTCAAGCAACTCGGATTCTCCTTTGTCGCTCCCGGCAGCGGTGAGTTGGCTTGCGAAACCGAAGGCATCGGTCGGTTGGCAGAACCGGAGCAGATTTTCGCGGCGGTCGAGTCTCATTTTCATTCCGGACCGCTTGCAGGCAAACGCGTAGTCGTCACCGCCGGGCCGACAATCGAGCGGCTCGATCCGGTGCGCTATATCTCGAATTTCTCCTCCGGCAAGATGGGCTATGCGCTGGCGACTGAGGCCGCAGCTCAGGGCGCAGAGGTTGTGCTGGTCAGCGGTCCGACAGCTTTGGCGACGCCGCGAGGTGTGACGAGAGTCGACATCGAATCGGCGGAGGATCTGCTCCAGGCGGTCAAACGGGAATTCCGTAAGAGCGACATCCTGATTATGGCGGCGGCAGTGGCTGATTTCCGGCCGGCCACGACCTCGTCCAGGAAGATCGGCAAACCAGCGCCGAAACAGATCAAACTGGCAGCCAATCCCGATATTCTTGCCGAAGTCTGCAAGAGCAAAAGGAAGTCACAGTTTGCAATCGGTTTTGCGCTGGAAGTGGGCGGCAGCGGCAAGAACGCGCTGGCAAAACTCAAGTCGAAGCACCTCGATCTGATCGTCATGAATGATCCGACTGTCAAAGGCGCTGAATTCGGCGGCGACGATAATATTGCGACGATTTTCGACACTGCCGGCAACGTGGTTGAACTACCCAGATTGAGCAAGCAGCAGTTGGCGGCGGTGATTCTTGATCGAGTCGCTGCCAAACTCCCCAAGAAAAGCTAATATGGCGCGCAAAGAAGATATCTTTGATCTCATGCTCCGCGCCGCCGAGCAGCAAGCCGAGCTGGGTTTGGGAGAACCGGCGGTCGCGATTGAGGAGATTCCTGAGATCAAGCCGGCCGCTGTCGCAGCCACGCCCTCCGGCGACTGCTCTTTGGAGCTGGAAGCATTTCATCAGCAGATCAAAGACTGTACCCTGTGCCGTTTGCATGAGGGCCGCCACAAGTTTGTTTTCGGGATCGGTAACCCCAATGCCGAGGTGATGTTTGTCGGTGAGGGTCCCGGCCGCGATGAGGACCTCAAAGGCGAGCCCTTCGTGGGTCGCGCCGGGCAACTGCTCGACCGGATTCTCGCGGCGATCAAGTTTGATCGTACCCAAATCTACATCGCCAATATCGTCAAATGCCGGCCGCCGGGAAATCGCGATCCCCAGCCCGATGAAATGACGATGTGCATGCCCTACCTGAAAAAGCAGATCGAGTTGATCGACCCAACGTTTATCTGCTGTCTCGGCCGGATCGCCGCGCAGGCGCTGTTGCAGACGACTATGCCGCTCGGCAAACTGCGCGGTAGCTGGCATGAGTTTGAAGGTCGCAAACTAATAGTGACCTACCATCCCGCCGCCCTGTTGCGTTTCCAGCAGTACAAACGCGGCACCTGGGAGGATGTCCAGAAGCTGCGCCAGGCCTACGACGAGCTGTTTTCAAAATAATCTTCACATTTCCACATTGTGGGCAACCCTCTCATTTACCAGTGTGGAACTCTCTCAGAGGCTACTCGTTCAACATTATGAGAGGCCCTGAGCACCATGGCCAGATTGCGATTGCGCACATGCTGTGGATAAGTTTCCCTTCACTTTGCGGAGCAAACGTATTATTCTAGCGACGCGGGAGTTCTCCAATAATGCAGCAACTAGAGTCCACCACATCGACCCACGTGCCGCCGCAGGATCGGCAGGCAGAGATCAATCTGCTTGGCGCGCTGCTGGTGGACAACGATTACATCGCGCCGGTCTGCTCCGTTCTCAATGAGAGTGATTTCTACGAGCGCCGTCACGCCGAAATCTTCAAGGCGATAGTTCAGCTCTACGAGAATAACATTCCCGCCGATCTGGTGACTGTCACCGACAAGTTGCAGAGCAATGTGATGCTCGACAAGGTCGGGGGGCGCGCCTATCTGGTCGAACTGACTGAGGATGTGTTCTCGGCGGCTCATAGCGAGCGCTATGCCGAGATCGTCCGCGAGAAATCGATTCTACGCCGCCTGATGCAGCTTACTTCGCAGATTCATGGGCAGGCGGAGCGGATGGAGGGCGAGGTCCGCGACCTGCTGGATGAAGCGGAGAAGCGGATTTTTGAGCTCTCGACGATGAAACCGGAGAAGGGGGTCGAGTCGATCAAGACCCTGCTGCCGGCGACTTTCAAGAAGCTCGAAGAGATGCCGCAGTTGCAGGGACAGGTTACCGGACTTGCCTGTGGTTTTACCGATCTCGATGCGATGACTTCGGGCATGCATTCAGGTGAGTTGATGATCGTCGCCGGTCGTCCCGGCATGGGCAAGACCGCATTTGCCTTGCGGATCATGGAGCATGTGGCGGTGGAACTCCATCAGGCCTGTGCCGTGTTTTCGATGGAAATGTCGAATGAGCAGATTGTTCAGCGACTGCTCTGCTCGCGCGCTAAAGTCAGCAGTCACCGCCTGCGCACCGGACGGTTGCGCGATCCGGAGTGGACCAATCTCAACTACGCCGTGGGGCCGCTCTCCGAGTCGCCGATCTACATGGATGATTCCGCGACCCTGTCGATTTGGGACCTGCGTACCAAGGCGCGCCTGTTGAAAAGCCAATACAATATCCAACTCCTCGTGGTCGATTACCTGCAGTTGATGACTGCCGGGGGCAGAGTCGAAAACCGCCAGCAGGAGATTTCACTGATCTCAAGATCCCTCAAGGGCCTCGCGAAGGAACTGGGCATTCCGATCATCGCCTGCAGTCAGTTGTCACGGCAAGTCGAGACTCGCGGCGAAAACAAGCGGCCGCAGCTTGCCGACCTGCGGGAATCGGGCGCGATCGAGCAGGACGCGGATGTCGTGATGTTTGTCTATCGCCCGGCCGCATACAAGTTGAGCGCCGAAGAGCGCGAGGAGCTGCGGGGCACCGAGGAAGAAAACCTCGCCGAGATAATTGTCGCCAAGCAGCGCAACGGCCCCACCGGTATCGCCAAACTGACCTTCATGGATGACTGCATTCGCTTCGAGAACCGTGAACACCGTCGTCCGGAGGCTGGGCCGCCGGGAGAGGTGCCGTTCTAAAGCCTCGGCGATCATGAACAGTCGCACCAAAGAGAAGACAATCTACGTTTGCACCGCCTGCGGGCAGACCCACCACGGCTGGATGGGGAAGTGCTCCGCCTGTGGCGAGTGGAACTGTATCGTCGAAGAGAAGCGGACAGTCGCCCGCAAGCAGTCCTCAGGCTCAGCGAGCGTCAGGGCTCTCTCAATCGCCGAATGCCGCACGACCGGACAACCGACTATCGCTACCGGCCTCAATGAATTCGATCAATTACTGGGTGGCGGTTTGGTCACCGACTCATCGCTGCTGATCGGCGGCGAACCGGGAATCGGCAAGTCGACATTGATGCTCCAGATAATGGGGCTTTTGGCCGGGAAGGGCCTGAGCGTGCTCTATTTGACCGGTGAGGAATCGACTCAGCAGATCGGGCTGCGCGCCGAGCGACTCAAGATCGAGGCAAGCAGCTTGCAGGTGGCAGCGGTACGCGAACTGCCACAAGTCAAGCAGCTTCTGGAGCAGCTCACGCCTCAGGTGGTGGTGATCGACTCGGTGCAGACTCTCTATGACCCCGATCTCGAATCGGCGCCGGGGACGGTGAGCCAGATCAGATCGGCGACCGCTGAACTGGTTGACTACTGCAAGCGTCAGGGGATGCTGCTGATCCTGATTGGTCATATCACCAAGGATGGCGCCATCGCCGGTCCCAAGGTGCTGGAACATCTGGTCGACGTGGTGCTCTACTTCGAGGGTGAGAAAAACAACCTCTTCCGCATCCTGCGCGCCCGCAAGAACCGCTATGGTCCGACCTCGGAGATTGGGATTTTTCAGATCGGGCACGCTGGTCTGGAGCCGGTCGCCAATCCCTCGGAGCTCTTCCTGGAGGAATACCCCGCT
>JBDRQZ010000394.1:0-2093 GCA_043826025.1 bacterium
CCGTTTCATTTTGCGCCTGCCGACACCATCCGTGCTGCTCGGCGGCGGGATAGTGATTGACCCGCTGCTGGCGCTCTTTAAACGAAGTTCGCAGAAGGACTGGCAGCAACTCCTGCAGGCTTCAGGCTTGGAACCAGATGCTCTCATCACCTATGAGCTGGAAAGCAGGCTGCTGGCACGAGAGAGTGAGCTGCTCAGACAGGCACTAATCTCGCGTTCGGCGGTAGCGCCGGTTGTCGAGCGGATGCTGACTGAGAAGAGTGTCATCAAACGTGGCGACTACCTGATCCTCAAGCGAGTCTGGGATCAGATGAGTGAGACTATTTTAAAGCAGGTTGAAAAATACCATGTCGATAATCCCCATCTGGAGGCGATGCCGCTGGCCAGCCTGCATTCCCAGGTGAGTTGCCCGGAGGCGCTCCTTGATTTGCTGATTGAGGGGCTGATCAGCCAAAACAAACTGGCGCGGTTCAAAGCCGGCATCAAGCTGGCCTCCTATTCCGCCGGTCTGGCTGGTGATCTGGAGAAAGTCAGCAAAGAGGTAGTGGCGCGCCTGCAGGACCCGGCCAGCCCCGCGGTAACTCGCAAGGAGTTATTTGGCCTCCACAAGCAGGCAAAGGATGTCTACGCCTATCTGAACCAGCGTGATGAGATCCTGGAGATCGGCGGTTTGGTCTTTCTGCGTGCGACTTTTGACAAGCTGGTGGAGAGCATCGTGCAGCTCATCAGGAAGGAGGGCAAGGTCACGGTTGCGCAGGCGCGGGATGTCACCGGCAGCTCGCGCAAAGTGATTCTGCCGGTTTTGGAAGAGATGGATCGCCGCCAGATCACTCGCCGTTCCGGCGACTACCGTGAGTTGGCCTGATGAAAGATACTGCTATCCTCATCTTCGGCGGTCGCATCTACACGATGTCGGATCGACTACCGGTTGCCGACGCATTGATTGTTCGCGGCGAGCGGATCGCCTGGATCGGCTCCGCCGCTGACCTGTCGGCAGTGCCCGCTGACAGCTTTGAGATGATTGACCTGCAGGGCGGCATTGTCCTGCCCGGATTTGTCGATTCACATGTGCACCTCTTTCATTGGTCGCGGAGTCTGAGCGAAGTCAAGCTGGGCAGCGCGAGCTCTTATGACGAGGTCCTGCGCCACATTCGCAAGTATGTGCGAAAAAACCCAACGGCCCGCTGGCTTGGTGGTGGCGGCTGGAAAATCGAACAATGGCGCAGGCCGCATCTCTTGCACAAAGACGCCCTCGACCATATCTGTTCGGACAAGCCTCTGGTGTTTTTCTCCAAGGATGATCATACCGCCTGGGTCAACAGCCGAACGCTGCAACTGGCGGGAATCGGCCCTGGGACACCCGATCCGCCGGGCGGCGTGATCGAGCGGGATGAGTTTGGCCAGCCGACCGGCATCTTGCGAGAGCAGGCGGCCTGGCAACTATACAAGATTCGACCGCAGTCGAATCCCGCCGAGGCACGCAAGACACTCAAACAGGGTATAGCTGAAATGTTGCGGCGCGGTTGCGTCGGCGTCAGCAACTTCGATAAGAGTCAGGGTTGGGAGACGCTGGAGGCGCTTGATATTGCCGGCGAATTACCGATCAGAGTCACCCAATATTTCTCCGCTGAATTGCTCGCTCACCTGATTCAAGTTGGTTTGAAGACCGGTTTTGGCTCAGCCCACCTGAAAGTCGGTGGTGTCAAGCTCTTCGCCGATGGCGCACTTGGATCGCAGACTGCGTTGATGCTGAAGCCCTTCGTTGGCAGCAAATCGAGCGGCGTCGAGGTGACTTCGGCGGATGAGCTGAAAAGACTGATAAAGAAATGCACTCGCCATGGTCTGAGCTGCGCGGTGCATGCAATCGGCGATCGTGCTAACCGCAATGTGCTGGATGCGATCGCAGCGGCACAGCATCTTTCGCGCCGTTTTCGGCACCGGATCGAGCACTGCCAGATCGTCTCGCCCGCCGATGTGAAACGCTTTGCCGAACTGGGGGTGATCGCCTCGATGCAGCCGACCCATGCCACGGCCGACATCGACCTGATGCGACTCTACCTGGGCAAGCGGGCGCAGCACAGCTATCGCTTCCG
>JBDRQZ010000395.1:0-3972 GCA_043826025.1 bacterium
AGCCAGGTATCGGCAAGCTGATAATAGCGCAGATCATTGACAATTGTCGGTGCCCGGAAGAGGTAGCTCACGATCGGGGAGGCCAGCTCAAAGTAGATCCGATCTCCGGTAATGTGATGCAGTCGCATCAGAGTCTTTACCGCTTCACAATTGGTGCCGAAGGGATGGAGCGCCAGCGCAAGTCTGCCGATGGTCGGTTCGGTGATCTCCATGTCCCGCAGACCGCCAGTGCGCGGGTCGAGCAGGTGGCGTCCCATGAAGTCCACTACCTGTCCGGTCAGAGCCAGATAGTTCTGCTTGCCGGTCAACTCATACGCGTCAAGTAGTGCTGCTGCCAGTGCGACCTGATCCTCCAGCAACCCCACGGCCGCCGAACCGTGATTCTCCAGATCATGATACACCGCGCCATTGGGCCGCAAAGCAGTCGTGCAGATTCGGTCCAGGGTTGCCAGCGCGAATTCCCGGCAATCATCGCACTCCAGCACCCGCGCGGCATGCAGGTAAGCCTGCACCGCCAGGCAATTCGCATCAGCGTAGAGACTCGAATCGACCGGCGGAATACCTCGTGCCAGCCTCTCGCTTTCGTTCAGTGCGAAGTACTCTTCGCCGCTCACCGGCGAGTCTGCGGTCACCAGGTCAGCCTGCTGGCTGTTGAAAAAGCCCCAGCCCGCCTCAGACCTCAGAAAACGATTCATGTACGTGAGCAGCGACTGGGCGATCTCCTGATATGTCGAATCGCCAGTGACTGTGTACGCATCCAGATAGCTGCGTAGCGCGAGCGCATTATCGGCCAGCAGCTTGGCATGATCGGGTCTGGTCCAATCGTCGAAGCGGGCATAACGGTAAAGTCCGCCCCAGACCGGATCCATGATTTTCTGCTGCGCCCGCAGGGTGCGCTCGGCAATGCTGAGATAGAGCGGCTCGCCACTGGGCGCATAGACATCAAACAGGAATCGATTAACATCGTGCAGGGCCAGCTTCGGTTGCGTCCCAAATCCACCATACACGTTGTCATAGTGCTCCTCCAGCGCCGCTTCCGCTTTCTTGAGCACAACATTCGAGGGCGCTGATCTCATCAGCGAGTCGACATTAGCCTGAAACTCCTTTCGCACTCTGTCCGCTTGATCGTTAATCAGGCTTGCGTCATAACGCCACATTTGATCGATATTGTCGAGCAGCAACTTAAGCGAGTCGGGCGGCAGATAGCCGCCGCCGCCGACCAGGTCACCTGACGCGGTGAGCACCAGGCAGGAGGGATAGGCTCCCAACAAGTAGCGCGACGCGATTTCCGGACGCTGCATCGGATCGACGCGTAGCGGCAGGTAGCGATCGCTCAGCAGCTTGGCGATGCGCGGATCATTGAAAGTGGTGCGATCCATCTCCACACAGGGACCACACCAGGGGGGCGCCAGATAGAGAAAGACCAGGCGCCCGGAGGTCTGAGCGGCGGCGAAGCTCTCCTGCGACCAGGGCTGCCAGTCAATCCCGGTGGCCACCAGGGATTTTGGCAGAGTCGGTTCGATCGCGTGAGCGCCGGCTGAAGCCGTCACTCCCATACCAAAGGCCAACCAGGCGGCGCAAAGCAGCAGGCCGCCGAATACGGCTAAAAGGCGCATCATTGCGCTAATCTAGGTTGATTGCGCCGATTGTCAATTAATGTTTGGGAGACCGGAGTTTCCGGCCCGAACTAGAAAGCCGAGGCGAACTGGACCAGTTGCTCTTCGGGGAGTTTGCTGACCGCGATACACTCGACCCCTTCGCAGCGCCAGATCACGTAACGATAGTTGTTACAGGTACCGACCAGCATCGTCTTGTCGCCGCTTTGCAGCTTCTTGAAGGGCTCGAGATCGATGCTGTTATTGCGATTGATGAACAGCGACACCATCTCGCCGAACGCCGAATACTCCAGATGCGCTTCATCGCCTTTGGGGAAATGCGCCACGGCCCCGGCATTGATGACAATGTTGGGCGAGTTGTATTCGAATAACTCGTGCGGGATCTCCATCAGTGCCGACATACAGGAATCCACGATATGCGGATCGGTAGATTCAATCTCATGGCTGAGCAAATGCTCCAGACAGGCGGAGTGCTGATCGGCGAAAAGCTGGGCCGCCTGATATACAGCCGCCCGCTGACTCATCGAACTAAATGGAAACAGAAAGAAGACCGCCAGAATAGCAGCCGCCGCGATCGGCACGATCAGATAGGCCATCCCACGCGGGCCACCCCGGTCGATCTTGTCAAGTTCGCTCAGTACTCTGGCCTTGAGCGGCTCGACATCATGATGCTGCTGCGCGAGACGCGCCTTGATCGCCTCCTGAACCGATTTCTCCAGATTGAACTTCTTCAGACAATCGGAGCAAAACTCCAGATGCTGCTCCAGTTTCTCCCGTTCAGAGTCTACCAGTTCCTTGTCAAGGTAGTCGTAGAGCTTTTGCAGTGCTTCGCGGCAGTTCACGATTTCTTCTCTTCCTTGGCTGTTTTGCGGTCCTGGGCGTATTGCCACAGCAGTTTCTGCAGCATCTTGCGCCCTCGGTGTAATCGCGATTTTACGGTACCGACCTGGATGTCGAGAATTTCCGCAATCTCCTGATAGGCGTAACCCTCGTAAAAAGCCAGCACCACCACCATGCGGAATTCCGGCGGTAGTTGCTCAATCGCCTCGACCACATCCTCGTCGATCATCTTGGCGAGAAAATCCCGCTCCGGATCGCCGGTTTCCGTGGCGTTTTCAAGCTGGCTGTAAAGGAAGTTGTCGTCGACATCGTCAAAGGAAACCGAAGTCGACTCTTTTTGCTTCGAACGATAAATGTTGATGAAAGTATTCGTCATTATCTTAAACAGCCATGCGCGACAGTTGGTCCCTTCTTCGAAGCGGTCAAAGTTCTTGTAAGCCCTCAGCATCGTCTCCTGAATCAGGTCCTGAGCGTCAGACTCATTCTTGGTCATCCGCAACGCCGCTCGATAGAGCGCTTCGGTATGAACCACCGCCTCCTCTTCGAAGCGGCGGCGCGTATTCTGCGACTTACTCTTGAACATAGGTAATGGACCATGTAATGAGCGGGTCGCTTGTTTGTCAATGATTAAAAACAGGCCGATTGCAGTGTCGGTTCCCGAAAATCCGGGTTTTCGGCGGAAAAGAAGACCTGATTCTCAGGATCTGGTCAAACTCAAGCTCCAGCAAAAAAACCGCAGCCCCTGAAGCGGGGCTGCGGTTCTGCACCTGGCCGGTGTCTATAGCTCCTGGTCGCTAGCTTTTCGCCAGCTCATATTTCTTGACCTTCCGCCAGAGCGTGGTGCGGCCGATGCCCAACTTGGTCGCGGTCAATGAATAGTTCCAGCTGTTCTCCTTGAGGCTGCGCAGGATGTGCTCGCGCTGCAAATCCTCCAGCGAGACATTCTTCCGCGCAATGCCGGCGGTATCAGCCTCCTGTTGCTTGAGGACCGGATTCATCAGGAAAAGGTTGTCTTCACCGATCACGTCGCTGATACAGAGTGCCACGCCGCGCTTGATCGTATTCTCCAGTTCGCGCACATTACCCGGCCAGTCATGGGCGAGCAGCTTTTCGCAGGCCGCCGGGGTCAGGCGAATCTGCGGTTTGTTGAAGTGGCGGCAGTACTTGACCAGGAAATGCTGTGCCAGGGGAATGATATCCTCGCGCCGTTCCGCCATGGCCGGAATCCGCAGTGAGATTACATTCAGGCGATAGTAGAGATCATCCCGGAAGCGCCCCTGCGCCACCAGAGTCTCAAGGCTCTTGTTGGTCGCCGCGATCACCCGCACGTTAATTTTCACGGTCTGGTTGGAACCAACCGGCCTGATCTCCTCCTCCTGCAGAACCCGCAAGAGCTTTGCCTGCAGCGAAGGCGAGGTGTCTCCCACTTCATCGAGGAAGATCGTGCCGGCGTCGGCCTCCTCGAACAGACCTTTCTTGTTCGAGGTCGCCGAGGTGAAGGCGCCGCGCACATGCC
>JBDRQZ010000396.1:0-2454 GCA_043826025.1 bacterium
CGCGCTGGATTGCAGCAAGCCGACGATTCTTAAGGACAATATCTCTTGGCATCTCCCCTTCCCCGGCGCTAATACGGTCCCCTGGCAGTTGGAGGGAGCGATTCAGGGACTGCAGGCATCAGGCTGCCGCGAGTTGGTGGCCGTGCACAATGACACCGTCGTCACCGATCCCTATGTAGGGGGCAGGCTGTTGAAGCTGAAACCGATCTACGAGAAATATGGCATCCCCGAGCGCTACAACAACGATCCCAAAGACCTGCGCTGGATTAAGTATCAGCCACGCGCCAAGATGCTGGTGCTCGATCAGATCTTTCCGAAAGGTATTCACATTCCGGAGTTCTTTCTCGGCAAGAATATCGTCCATCTGCCGACCGTCAAGACCCACATCTACACCACGACTACCGGTGCGATGAAAAACGCCTTTGGCGGGTTGTTGAACACCAGACGTCACTACACGCACTCGGTCATCCACAAGACGCTGGTCGACTTGCTCAATATTCAAAGAGAGATTCATCCCGGCGTCTTTGCCTTTATGGATGGCACTACCTGCGGCTCCGGGCCGGGACCGCGCACGATGACGCCGCATGTCAAAAATTACATACTCGCCTCCTCCGATCAGGTCTCGATTGACGCGGTGGCCGCGAAGATGATGGGCTTCGACCCGATGAGTATCCACTACATTCGTTTTGCGCATGAGCAGGGACTGGGGCATGGCCGGCTGGATGAGATCGAGGTTGTCGGCGAAGACATTCGCGAAGTCAATTTCGATTTCAAGGTGGGTGACAATGCGGCCTCACGGATCGGCGACCTCTTCTGGTTCTCGCCTCTAAAAGTTTTGCAGAAACTGATGTTCCACACGCCGCTGGTCTATATTTTCGTCTTCGGCTCAGCCTTCTACCACGACAAATTCTGGTATCCTCGCAAGGGGAAACGAATTTTCAACGAGTGGCTCGAAGGGACCGAGTGGGGCGAGCTGTTCAAGCAGTACTAGCGGGCTTACTTGCCGACTGAGTTGCTGCCGGTGATCGCAGCGATTTGCTGCTCGATGTCGGGATAGACTTCACGCACCGAGCCGAAGTCGAACTCCCGCAGTAGCCGTTTTAACTTGCCGGCGACCAGCGTCAGATTGCCATAGTGGCGCAAGCGCGTCTTGGGGTCGACCTCGATGCGCGGTTGCGCCTCATCAATCTCCCAGGGATGTAGATAAACCACGGCGCCATAACCGGCGGCGTTGTAGGCGCGAATTGCCCGACGCGAAAACCAGTATGGAAATAACCTCAGGCTGCCGCCGCCGCAGGCACTCATAATCTTGCCGAAAAACTTATAGGTCGTGGGCGGGATTTCCAGGAGCGCTCCCTCGGCGGTGGAGATTACGTATGGATAACGCGGAGCCGACGGGTCGCCGTATAAGTCATGTTTCACCGGGTAGATGCTGGAATCATACCTGATGCCCGCAGAAAGCAGCGTGTTCCAAATCCACTCATTGTTCCGCTCGGCCGAGAAAGTCGGCGCCCGGAAGCCGGTTACCGTGGCGCCGCAGGCTCGAAAGATGGCCTCGAGCGACTTGTCGAGGTCAGTGGCAAATTCTTCGGCCGACATGCGTTTTAGCGAGCGATGCGAGTACCCGTGCGAAGCGAGTTCATGTCCACGCGAGTGAATCTCGGCGAGTACCTGTGGATAGCGTTCAGCGATCCAGCCCAGCGTGAAAAACGTCGCAGAAGCGTGGTGCTCGTCCAGGATGTCGAGCAACCGCATGATGTTCATGGTCAGTCTGCTCTGTTGCGAATCCCAGGACTCGCGCGGAATGACGTCCCAGAATGCTTCGACCTGGAAGTATTCCTCGACGTCAATTGAGAGGATGTTCTTCAACGCAATCGTTCTCGCGCAGAATAGCTGTAGCCGTAATAACGATGGTTATAGTAGTAAGGCAGCACTGATTTCATATTGTTCAGCGCCACACCGATAAGTTCCCCTTCTGCTTTCTTGATAATGCTGCAGGCGCGGGCAATCACTTCGCGCTGCGTAGCGCCGGCCTTGACCACCATCAAGATGCCTTCAAGAAATGGCGCCAGCATCACCGGGTCGGAGACCGGGATGATCGGGGGGCAGTCGACAATTACGAGATCGAAATAGAACTTGAGCTGCTCGATCATCTCGCCCACCGCCTGTCGTTCAAACAATTCAGTCGGATTCCGCAGCGGGCTGCCGGCGGTGATGATGCTCAAATGCTCGAACGGCGTGCGCTGAAAGGTCTCCTCCGCGGTTACTTTGCCCGTGATGATATCGGTCAAACCCGGCTTGCGATCGAGCCCGAACAGCCGGTGAACTGAGGGCCGGCGCAGGTCGCAATCGACCAGAACGGTGTTACGCTGCTTGTAAGCCGCCGAGGTTATCGCCAGATAGGCGGAGACGGTGGACTTGCCCTCCGAGAGCATGGCCGATGTAACCATGAAG
>JBDRQZ010000397.1:0-3179 GCA_043826025.1 bacterium
CGGCGATGTTAAAGATGTGCTACTGCTTGACGTCACCCCGCTCTCCCTGGGGATCGAGACCCTGGGTGGTGTGATGACCAAGCTGATCGAGCGCAACACTACGATCCCGACCAAAAAGTCGCAAATCTTCTCGACCGCTGCGGACAATCAAACGGCGGTCAGCATTAATGTGCTGCAGGGTGAACGTGGGATGGCGATCGATAACCGCACGCTGGGTCGTTTCGACCTGGTCGGAATTCCTTTGGCCCCGCGCGGTATGCCCCAGATCGAGGTTAGTTTCGATATCGACGCCAATGGCATTGTGCATGTCTCGGCCAAGGATCTCGGCACCGGCAAGGAGCAGAAAATCAAGATCGAATCCTCCTCCGGTCTGTCTGACGCCGAGATTGAGAAGATGGTTAATGATGCCGAGAGCAATGTCGAGGCCGACAAGCAGAAGCGCGAACTGATCGAGGCTCGGAATAAGGCCGATCAGGTGATATACTCCACGGAGAAAACTCTCAAGGAGCATGGCGACAAGATTTCCGATGAAGAACGCAAGAAGATCGAGGAAGCCAAGGAACGGCTTGAGGCGGCCGCCAAGACCGAGTCGGTGGAGATTATCAATCAGAAGATTGATGAAGTGATGCAGGCCAGCCACAAACTCGCCGAGGAGCTTTACAAGCAGACGGCTCAGCAGCCGGGTGCGCCGGGCGCCGAAGGTCCCCAGCCGGAGGGAGAGGCAACCAAGTCGAGCCGCGCTACTGACGAGGCGGTCGACGCCGATTTCGAAGTTGTCGATGATGAGAAGGAGAAAAGCTAATCCTGACCGTGCCGGAGATTAGCTGACTGCTATGGCCAAGCGTGACTACTATGAGATTCTGGGCGTCGGGCGGGATGCCAGCGATGATGAGATAAAGAAGGCTTATCGCAAGCTGGCGATCAAGTACCATCCCGACAAGAATCCCGACGACAAAGAGGCCGAGGAGAAATTCAAAGAGGCGACGGAAGCCTACGAAGTTCTCAAGGATTCGCAGACGCGCCAGCGCTACAATCAGTTTGGTCATGCCGGAGTCTCCGGTCAGGGTGGTTTTGGTGGTGGCGGCTTCGGTGCCGACTTCGATCTGAACGATGCTCTGCGTGCCTTCATGCGGGACTTCGGTGGCGGGTTCGGCGGTGGCTCAATCTTCGATGAAATCTTCGGCGGCGGCGGTCAGTCGCGCCGGGGCCGTACCACGAATTTCCGTGGTGAAGACCTCAAGGTGCGGGTGAAACTCACTCTCGAAGAGATCTCCGCCGGCGTTAGTAAGAATCTTAAACTGCGGCGTTACAAACGCTGCGGCACCTGCAACGGCAATGGTGCGGCGGCAGGGTCGAAGCCCACCACCTGCTCGCACTGCGGTGGCAGCGGCCAGGTGCGCCATGTCTCCCGCTCGCTGTTTGGGCAGTTTGTCAATGTCGCGCCCTGCGACTACTGCGGTGGCACCGGCCAGGTGATCGGCGATCCCTGCAAGACCTGTGGCGGTTCCGGCCGTGAGGAAGAGACCACGACGATTACGGTCAATATCCCGGCGGGTGTCTCCGAGGGCAACTACATCCCCTTGCGTGGCGAAGGCAACGCCGGGATGCGCGGTGGCGAGAATGGCGATTTGATCGTGCTCATCCAGGAGAAAGAGCATGATCGCTTCATCCGCCATGGCAGCAATATTGTCACTGAGGTGCCGATTACGGTTGCGACCGCGGCGCTCGGTGGGGAGCTTGAGATCAAAACTCTGGATAGCAAGGTCAAGCTCAAGATTCCGGCCGGTACCCAGACCGGCAAGATGTTCAAGATCAGAGGGCAGGGGCTGGGTCGGTTGCGTTCGAGCAGCCGGGGCGATTTGCTGGTCAAGGTCTCGGTCTGGACCCCGGAAAAGCTCACCGACGATCAGCGTCAACTTTACGAACAGCTCGCCAAGATCGAGGGCACGGTGCCATCCACAGTCTCGAAGTCATTCTTCACCCGCCTGAAGGAATCACTGGGAGTTTGATCCGATGTCCGGCTACCTCGAGGTCAGTTGCGACTGTCCGGCTGAGGCGGCGGAACTGGTCTGCTTTTTCATCACTGAAAATCTTGCTCAAGGTGTAGTCACCGAAGATGTCGGCGACCGCGTCGCGGTGCGTTTCTACCTGCCCAATGATGATACCGGCCAGGCTGCCTGGGCGCAATTCAGGCAGCATCTCCATGCCACCGAACTGCTCGGTGTTGACGAAATCGAAGGGAAAGTGACTGTTCGGACGATCGCGGACGCGGACTGGCTCGGTGACTATGAAGCTCAGTTTGGCTCGGTGCAGGTCGATGACATTGTCATCAAACCAAGTTGGGACGAAAGCGACTATTCCGACAAGCTGGTGATCTTGATGGACCCGAAGATGGCTTTCGGCACCGGTCGTCACGAGACCACCAAACTTTGTATGCGACAGGTGCGTGAAGACATCCGGCCGGGCGACCGGCTGCTGGATTTCGGCACCGGCTCCGGCGTACTGTCAATTCTGGCTGCCAAACTCGGCGCTGCGGAATGCCTCGGCATCGACAATGACCCGCTGGCGGTCGAGAATTCGACGGAGAATGCTGAACTCAATGATGTTGGCGATAAATTCAGCGTGCGATTGGGATCAATCGAACAGGTCGACAAGCTGGGTTACTATGATGTGGTGGTCAGCAACCTGATCTATGAGGGCCTGCTTCAATTTTATGACAGACTCGCGGCGGCCGCCAAGCCAAACAGCGTGATTATTCTCTCCGGCATTCTGGTTTCACAAGAGGAGTCATTCCTCGGGTTTTTGCGGCGCAGGGGGGTTGAGCGCGCGACCGTTGCGCGAATGAATGAGTGGACCTGTATTCGGATCGCCGGAGGCGCACGATGAAGCAGCCGGAACATGCGGTCACACATTTCTACGTCGAGCCGAAGTCGATTGCGGGAGACACCTGCTTACTCGACTCCGAAGAGTCGAAACATCTCGCGAAAGTGATGCGCGCCGAAGTTGGTGAGGAGATCAAAGTCACCGACGGCCTCGGCAATCTGTACACGGTCAGGCTCGAGACCATCAGCGAGAAACAGACCAGTGGCAAGATCATCTATCGTTCCTCGCGGGTAAACGAACTTGAAACAGAAGTGACTGTGGGCTTCGGTCTGCTCACTGGTACCAAAACGGAACAA
>JBDRQZ010000398.1:0-4246 GCA_043826025.1 bacterium
AACCAGATTGCCGATCGAGCTAATCAACAAACCTTCGGAACTCTCTGCCGATGAGTGGACCGCCGTGCGACGCCATCCGACCTATGGCGCGCTGGCGCTGGCCGGCGCATTTCCGTTCGAGGAGCGGACCTGTCAGGCGATGCTGGTCGCTTACGAACATCATCTCAATGTCGATGGCAGCGGTTATCCTGTCTCCTCCGATGGCCGCTTGCCGACCCTGATGAGCCGTATCGTGGCGGTTGCCGACTGCTTCGAGGCCATGACCTCCGGCCGCTCCTATCGGCGCGAACCGATTTCCCCGGACAAGGCGCTGCAGAAGATGCTGCTATTGGCCGGCAAACGACTCGATGCCCAACTGTTTAAGGTTTTCGTCAACGTGGTCTCGGTCTATCCGCCGGGTACTTTGCTCTTGCTCGATTCCGGCGAACTGGCAGTCGCCACCGCACAGAATTCAAGCGATCTGCTACGCCCCAAGGCGATGCTGATTGGCAACCGCGAAGGGCTCTTCGAAGAGGGCAAGCGGATTGACTTAAGCGAGCGTCAGCCGGCCAGCAGGAGTTACCGCCACTCGATTGTGACCAGTATCGACCCCTCCAGATTGAGCGTCGATCTCGGCCGCTACCTGCTCGAAGATTCCGAGTAGCTTACCCGTTCAGAATGATCTCAGCTGCCCGGTCGGTGCTTGGCCCCCTTTTCGCTTGAATCGCGCCCGCCAGAGCTTATATTCTCGCCATACTCCGCTGCTCGGTTACCGGCAGCGATTGGGAATGATATGTCTGGTCTGAAATAACCTCAGGAGATGACGATGAACGTCTTTGAATTTGCGATGAAGATGGAAGCGGATGGGCGCGCTTATTATGAAAGTCGCGCGGCGGCGACGAGCAATCCGGCGCTCAAGCGAATTTGGCAGCAGATGGCCGAGGATGAAATAAAGCACTATGAGATTTTCCGTCGCTTCCGCGATGGCGAGGTGCCCAGCGCGGCGGAGATGGCCACCGGCGGTACCAAGATTCTCGAAGGTTCGAAAACAGTGTTCGAGGAGTTGTCCAAAAGTGAGGACCTGAGCAGCTTCGGCGGCGATGAGATCGAGGCTTGGGAAAAGGCCAAGCAGTTGGAAGTCGAAACTGAGAAGTTCTACCGCGAGAAGGCGACCGAGGAAAAGGATCAACGGATCGGCAAATCGTTTAATCTGCTCGCCGATGAGGAGCACAAACATGTGCATCTGATCGAGCATGTGCTGGACTTTCTGAATCAGCCGAAGCAGTGGCTTGAGAATGCCGAATGGAGCAACCTCGGTCGGGACTAGGTTGATCACAGGGAAGATAGTACACTTTGCGGAGATAATGGGAGTTTGAGATGGGACAATTCTGGCTGGCAAAACCTGACAATGAGCCGGTTTACAGCTACGCGCCCGGAACCGCCCCGCGCATGATGCTGCAAGCCGCGATAGATGAGCTGAGTAAGAAAGAGATCGAAATCGCACCGGTGATCGGCGGCAAGGAAGCCAAGACCGGCGACCTGGTGAAAATCACCGCGCCCCACGATCACAGCCTGGTGCTGGGTCATTACCACCGGGGCGGCAAGAAGGAGATTGAAGCGGCAATCGAGGCGGCACTCGCGGCGCAGGCGGAATGGGCCGCGCTGCCCTGGGAGCATCGGGCCTCGATTTTCCTCAAAGCGGCCGACCTGCTGGCCGGGCCATACCGTTACATCATCAATGCCGCGACGATGCTGGCGCATTCAAAGACCGCATATCAGGCGGAGATCGATGCGGTCTGCGAATTGGCTGACTTCTGGCGCTTCAATGCCTACTTCATGCAGATGATCAGCAACATTCAGCCCGACAACCCAGATCCCAATACCTGGAACCGGACCGACTATCGGCCACTGGAGGGCTTCGTCTTTGCAGTCACGCCCTTCAACTTCGTCTCAATCAATGGCAATCTGCCGATCGCGCCGGCGATGTGGGGTAATGTCACACTCTGGAAGCCGGCCTCGACCGCAGTCTATACTTCCTATTTCCTGATGAAGATTCTCACCGAGGCGGGATTACCGGCCGGTGTGGTAAACCTGTTGTTTGCGCGCGGCGCCGATATCGGCGATCTGGTGCTGAAGAATCGGAACCTGGCTGGGATTCATTTCACCGGATCGACTGAAGTGTTCCAGAGCATGTGGAAGACCGTTGGTGAGAATATCGCCGGCTACAGGACCTATCCGCGCATTGTCGGCGAGACCGGCGGCAAGGACTTCATCTTTGTCCACAGCTCGGCTGACGTGATGCAGGTGACGACAGCGTTGACCCGTGGCGCTTTTGAATATCAAGGGCAGAAGTGTTCGGCCGCCTCGCGGGCTTACATTCCGAAATCTCTCTGGAAACGAATCAAGAAGGAACTGCTGTCGCAGCTCAGTCATGTCAGGATGGGAGCGCCCGATGATTTCGCCAACTTTGTCAATGCCGTGATCGACAAGGCCGCCTACGAGAGCATCAAAAAGTATATCGACTTCGCCAAACGCGCCAAGGATGCGGAGATTATCTCCGGCGGCAATTGTGATGACTCCATTGGTTTCTATATCGATCCGACAGTGATTGTTACTACCGATCCGCACTTCAAAACTATGGAAGAGGAGATTTTCGGGCCGGTGCTGACGATCTATGTCTATCCCGACAAGCAGTTTGAGAAGACACTCGAAATCTGCGATCAGACATCGCCCTATGCGCTGACCGGGGCGATTTTCGCCCAGGATCGGTTTGCGGTCGAAGTTGCTGAACGGACCCTGCGGCAGGCGGCAGGTAATTTCTATATTAATGATAAGCCAACCGGCGCAGTGGTCGGTCAGCAGCCCTTCGGCGGCGCGCGAGCCTCCGGCACGAATGACAAGGCCGGCGGCCTGCACAATATGATCCGCTGGACCTCACCACGGTCGATCAAAGAAAACCTGGTGCCACCGACAGATTTCCGCTATCCGTTTATGGAATAGTCATATTCCTGAAGAACCGACTCCTACAGCGGGCGCTTTTGCGCCCGCTTTTCGTTTGCGCACAACGCCTTACGTGATCTGACGCTGGACGTAGAGAAGTAATCCGTCAAAATACCCCGTAATTGCATGATTGCCGGCAGATTCGGGAACTGAACCGGCATTGAACTGGTTACAGCTAGCAATAGAGATAAGTGATTCTGTCGCACACTCGCGGGACGACAGAACGACAAGTGCTGACAAGGAAGGAGAAAGTAATGCGAAAACTGATGATTTCTGGATTGCTACTGGCGCTGCTGAGTATCTCGGCGAGCGCGCAAACCTGGGAATTCGATGTGGCCCATTCCGGGATCGATTTCAAGGTCTCCCACATGGTGATCTCCAAGGTCTCTGGCGAATTTGACAAGTTTGAGGGTAAGATCACCAATTTCGATGGTGCGGACTTCACCAAGGCTGGGGTTGAGGTAACAATCGAGACCAGCAGTATCAATACCGAGAATGAGCGCCGCGATACTCACCTGCGCTCCGGCGATTTCTTCCTGGCTGACAGTTTCCCGACGATCACCTTCGTTTCTACCAAGGTCACGACGCCGGTAAATGGCGACTTTCAGATCACCGGCGATCTGACAATCAGAGGTGTGACCAAGTCAGTGACGCTGGCGGCACACCTGAATGGTACCGTACAGGATCCCTGGGGAAACACCAGAGCCGGTTTTTCGGCCTCCACGACTATCAATCGCCAAGACTATGGAGTCTCCTGGAGCCAGACTCTGGATGCCGGTGGCCTGGTGGCTGGCGATGAGGTCGAAATCAGTCTTGAGGTCGAAGCGGTTAAAGAAAAGTAGAAAGCTCCCGAATCATTCATTTGTTCCTTGATGCCGGCGGACGAGCACCCGCCGGCATTCTTTTCCCCCGAAACCGCCGCTAAACAGCGGCTAAGCGGTTGCCAAGCCAGGGCGAACCATTTATAATGCCGCTCGTATATTTGAAGTTGAAAAGATTGATAATCGCATAGAAACAGGAGTTTTGGCAATGTCAGATGGAGCCAGACAAGCACTCGCGGACCTGAAAAAACATATCAAAGAAGTCTACCTGCTGCGCTCAATCGGCGGTATCCTCGGCTGGGATGAGCGGGTCTACATGCCGAGACAGGGCGGGGCACATCGCGCCAACCAACTTGCTTATCTTTCCGGTAAAGCACACTCGCTCGTCACCGATCCGAAAGTCGGCGAGTGGCTGGTCAAGATCGAATCAAGCGGCATTCTCTCCG